>JALRJT010000113.1 GCA_023254985.1 Ilumatobacteraceae bacterium
CGTCGATGACCGACGCGACAACCTCGCATTCGCTAGACACACTGCGCGCAACGGCTTCGACACTCGTCACTTCGATGACGCCGACGTCGAGCACCTGGGCAAGCGCTTTGGCGCTCGCAATGCCGACACGCATTCCGGTGAAGAGCCCTGGGCCCACGTCGACGGCGATCCCACCGACGTCACGCAAGTCGATCCGCGCCTGCTCACACACGTGTTGAATCATCGGCGTGAGCGCCTCGGCATGCTGTCGATCACTGCGGATCTCGCTGAAGGCAACGACGTCGTCACCGTCGTGCAAGGCAACACTGACGGACTCCGTTGCGGTGTCGATCGCGAGCAGGATCATGAACCGCTCCAATACGAAACGGCTCTTCGCAACAGATCCCAGCGCGACTCCCAACGCGACCCGATCCAGCGAATGGTGATCGTTCGCGCATCGGGGTTCGTCGCCAGATGTTCGATTGAGATCTCGAGTCCGGCACCGAGATCACCCTTGGCCACGTCGCCCCATTCCACGAGTACCACTCCGCCCTGCGTGGCAAGGTCGTCGAGTCCAAGATCGGCGAGTTCGCCGGTGCGCTCGAGTCGATACAGATCCGCGTGATGAAACGGAAACTTGGCGCCGTCGTAGGTGTGCACCAGATTGAACGTCGGTGAGGTCACCGGCTCGGTGACGCCGAGTGCGCGAGCAACCTCCTGCACGAAGAACGTCTTGCCCGCACCCATCTCGCCCGCAAGTGACACGATGTCGCCGGCGCGCAACAGAGGCACGATCGCACGTGCGACGCCACGCGTGTCGTCGGCCGAAGAGATGTGCAGGGTGATCATGAGCGCTTGTTCAGCGTAGGTAGGTACGTGGCACTCTCGCGCTGATGCCACAGGTGACCTCGTAACCGATGGTCCCGAGGAGCCTTGCCCACTCGTTCGCCGACACCTCTTCTGGTCCCTGGCAACCCAACAACACGACATCATCACCCACCTGTACCGAATCAGCTCCGCAATCGATGAGCACCTGGTCCATCGTCACGACTCCAGCGAATCGCCTGCGCTTGCCGCCAATCAACACCTCGCCCCGTTCCCACAGCGCCCGTCGGACCCCATCGGCGTATCCAAGCGGCACAGTGGCAATTGTGCTGCGCGAGGCAAGCGGGCGACGAAGCCCATACGAAACCGCCTCGCCAGCTTCGAGGACCTGCACGTGGGAGACCTTGGCCTTGAGCGACATCGCGGGTTCGAGTTGCACGCCGACCGGAGAACCGAAGCTGTTCGATGCTGCATCGCCGGCTATTCCATACATCGCGATGCCGACGCGGCACTCGAGTCGCAACACCTCGGCCACATGGCGCAGCGCTCCGGCGGAATTCTCGAGGTGTCGATGCTCGACCTCGATATCAGCGTCCTTCAAATCGTTCAAGACCGCAGCAAATGCCCGCACCTGCGACTCCGTCACGTCGTTGCGGGATGCATCATCGGCGGTTGCAAGGTGCGAGAACACGCCATCCAGCGACAGCCACGGATGGTTCAGCACTTCGCGCGCACGCGCGACGGCATTGCTCGGAGCCACCCCGGCTCGATGCATGCCCGTGTCGACTTTCAGGTGCACCGAACACACGATGTTCATATCTTCGGCCGTCGCGCCGAGAGCGGCAATCGACTCGGAGTTGTACACGGTGGCGATGAGACCGTTGCCCACGAGATGGCGGTGTTGCTCGGGTGGTTGCTCGCTCATCACGAGAATCGGTGCAGCGATACCTGCCCGTCGAAGTGTCACTCCCTCGTCGACCAATGCGACACACAACCCGATCGCCCCGGCATCGAGTGCAACTCGCGCGCATTCGACCGCGCCATGTCCGTAAGCGTCCGCTTTCACGACGGCCCACACCGTGTGTGTGGTCGTGTTCGCGACGATCGCCTCGACGTTGCGTCGCAGTGCCTGCAGGTCGACCTCGGCCCACGCCCAGCGTTGCGCCATGGGGATTCCCTACGAAGCGGCGACGACGGCGACGGCCACCGTCTCGGTGTGCGTGATCGACACGTGCCACGCGGAGATTCCGCGCTGTGAAGCAAGCTGTGCGGCTCGTCCAACGACCTTCAGCTGTGGTTGTCCGCTCGGCTGACGCTGAATGCTCACGTCGTGCAGATCGAATGCACCGAGACCGACGCCAAGCGCCTTCATCGTCGCCTCGCGCACGGCGAATCGTGCAGCGAGTCCCGGAGCGTCATCGTTGCGCTCGGCGACGGTGGCGAGCTCATCGCTCGTGAACACCTTCGCGCGAAGTGCAGGCGTGCGCTCGAGAACCCGAGAGAACCGTGCAACATCAACGGCGTCGACTCCGAGGCCTTTCACGTCGTCACCCGTTGCCGTTGGAGCGCCAGTGGTTGGCGGTCTCGCTGATCGGCAAGATGAGCAGGTCCTCGACCGAGACCTCGGCGAGCCTGTCCTCTCTAAAGGAACCCTCGGTCTCCGTGACCCAGTCGACGAGACGGTTGAAGCGATCGTCATACCCCTGCAGCACGGACTTCATTGCGGGAGCCGGCAGAGAAGGATGGAACAGAACGTGCAGGAGCGTGATCCCGGTCGTTTCGTTGCCCTTCGTCTCCGGCACGAAGATCACCGTTCGGCCGTCGCGACGACCACGGGCGACGAGCACGTTGCGGTCGGTTGCCACGCGGTGCTTGGTGCCGACGAGGTTCGAATTGCGGTCGACTCGCGAGGTCAGTTCGCGTGAGATACCGCCACGATCGATCACGCTCACCATCGCCGAGTTCGACTCGACGTCGCCCTCGATGCGATACCGCGTGAATCCAACGACCGACTTGACCGCGGGATCGAGATCCGCAATCACCTTCAACGCCTTGTACGACAGCCGGTCGCGGGCAACGCCAGCATTGAGCAGCGCTTGGACGAGCGGTCTGTCGAGGAGCCCCTCGTCGCTGCGCGAGATGCCGACCGTGACCGTCTTTGCCTGGTGCTTGATCGCATCGACCGGACGAGTGAGCTCATCGATCGCGCGCGTCAGCGCACTCGTCGTGTCATCGAGCAGTGCTTCTGGACTACTGATCTTCCCCGAGTCATTCTGATAGGCCTGCAACGGGTCGTTGGCCATCACGTTGCGCAACACAGTCACAACGCGCACCGCAGTCGATGCCTCGAGATTTCCGTCGTAGGTGCTGGTCGTGAGCGCATCGAAGAACCGTCGCGCTGGCGTGCCGATGTCGGTGCGCACCTTCGACAGCAACTCGCTCCCCACCCCGCCACGCTCGACGGCGTGCTCGATCACTTCGCGAGCCGCTCGTAACGGGCGGGCAAGTGAGTCGATCGCAAGTGCCGCCTCGTACCCGAAGAGGTGACCGACCATCACGCTCAAGATGAAGGCGACTCGATGATCGACGTTCGGCACGCTGATCACCGCAGCAGCCGCATCGAAGCGCTGTTCGCCCTCGCTCGCGATCACGATCGGCAGCGCCTTGTGGGCCTTGTAGATGGCGATCTCCTTGGCGACGTCGCTCGCCGTTCCCTCGTTCAAACCGGTGGCACACACGATGATCATCGGTTCGCAAGACAGGTCGATGTGCTTCTTGTCCTCGGTGATGTCACAAGCGATCGACTTGTAACACAGCTCGGACAACTTGATTCGAACTTCCTCGGCCGCCACCGCATTGAAGCCGTTGCCGACCACCGTCCAGTAGCGCCGTGCCGGTGCAAACTCGCGAGCAGCATCGGCAATCGCGCGACGCGAACCGAGAACCGTTTGCATGGCATCGGGAATCGTGCGCAGTGCCGAGAGCAGCTGATGGCGCTCGTCGTTGCTGCCGGTGCCCATGGCATCAGACAGCGCGCACGCATAAAGCGCGCCGGCGGCCACTTGCGAGTAAAACGCCTTCGTGCTCGCCACACTCATCTCCACGTCACGACCGTCTGAGGTGTACAGCACGCCGTCTGCCTTGGCGGCGAGTTCGCTTCCACGACGGTTCACGATCGCCAGTACCGCC
>JALRJT010000122.1 GCA_023254985.1 Ilumatobacteraceae bacterium
CGTGTCGATCCCCGCGGGATTTCGACGTATGAAGTTCGTTCCGTTCATCACGCTGACGGCGATTGGAAGTGCGGTGTGGAATATCGCACTCATTGGTGCAGGTGCGGCACTCGGCGATCAGTGGGACCGCGTTGGTGATTACGTCGGAATCTTCCAGTGGGTCGTCATTGCTGCACTTGTGGCGGCGGTAGCACGCTTTTCACTGACGAAGCTGCGCGCGCGTCAGCGCTAATGACCTGACGAGTCTTCGGCTGACCCGCGTACATCACGCGAATCGCCGTGGCTCCCAGTACCACGGTGATGATGGCGACTCCGAAGGCTTGAAAGAAATGGTTAGCGCGATCCGTTCCGGCAGCGAATGCATGGATCGAAACCGTTGTGAAGAGGGCATAGCTCGACAAGTGAATTGACCGCCACAGCTTCTTCGGGAGCTTCTTCATCAGCCAGCTCGAACCCTGCACGGCTACCAAGAGATACATGCCGATGATTCCCCACGCTACGGCGAGTGGTTTCCATGACGTCGCAAATGGCACGAAAAGATCCGCGGTTCCAAAATGCACGTACCTGTCGCCGACGAGAGAGGCGAGGTGTAACCCAGTACCGAAGACGGTGATTGCGCCCAGCCATGAGTGCAAATCAAGTAACCATGCAGGTCGGTCATACGGCTTGAGTACCCGAGTGGCGAGCAGGATTCCCCACAACACGCTCGCCATCAGGAATCCCCAGGTCACGATTCCTGAGGCGCGGGCCATGTGCCACCAGAATTGACTACTCACTGTCGAATTCCTTCCACCGTGCATTGGCGTGTGTCGAACCGCTTGATCGAACGGTGAGACAGGCAAGATCGTGGTCGACCAGTTCGTTCTTGCCGACGAGTGACATAGTCGCGAAGACTTCCGCCCAAACCGCCTCTGCGGCGATCACGCTCGATTGGATGATCGAGTCCTGATCAATCGTCAGTGGAGCTCCGTATGTGGGCTCGATCACATGATGGTGTTCGACTTCGTTCTCGAACCAACGCTTTGCGTGAACACTTGATGTTGCAACGGCACCATCGTTGAGCCTGATAGTGCCTAGTGTCCGGCTCGGATCAGTTGGGTGGGCGACAACGATGAGCCAGCTGCCATCGATCGGACCAGCTCCCGCGCATCGGATATCGCCGCCAATACTGAGGCAGACACCCGTTGCGCCACGGCCCATCAGTTCGCGGGCAACAAGGTCTGCTGCCAGACCTTTGCCGAGACCACCCGGGTCGAGGGTCGCACGGTGGGGAAGCGTCACCGCCCCAAAACGCTCATCAATCGTCGTCGTTGTGAGGTCAACGTGCGACTGCGTGTCTTTAGGCAACTCGCAGACTTGTTGAGAATTGGTGCGCGAAGCCGAATAGCCAATCTTGTTGAGCGACGGTGTAATCGTGGGATCGAAGAGTCCGTTGGTTACACGTTGAGCATCGACGAGATATCGAACGAGTGTGATCGTGTCTGGGTGGACCGGTGTTGAGCGTCCTTCGGCTCGATTCAGCCGTGAAATGTCACTGCTCGTGACGAACCTGCTCCAGAGCCGTTCGAGTCCACTGATTCGCTTGCGGGAATAGACCACGAGTTCGTCATCGCCGATCACCGTGAGATTCACGGTGTTTCCCATTGCGGGGAAGACGACTTGGGTGAGCGTGTCCACGAATCTCAGTTCGATCCGCTGGTCTGTGGTGGAGTCCACACGGGAACAACAACCTGAACGGGGATGGTCGCAACAACCTGTGGGATGGTGGCAGGTGCTGCAGTTACCGCGGGTGCTGCAGTTACCGCGGGTGCTGCTGTTGCAACTGGGCTGGGAGTCTCCGTTGCCGTCGGAACCGTCTTCGCGGGCAGGGCTGGTGCGGGGTTTGACGGTGCAACTAGGGGCGACGTTGACAAAGACTGTAAGGAGTCGGTTTGGGCGCCATCCGTCGGCGGAACGATTGGGTCTTGTGGTTGCTGTGCACGTGCAGAGATGCCGTACGCAGAGGTGAGTCCAAACGTTGCGGAGAGTGCGATTCCTGTTGACAAAATGCGCGCGGAGCGTGCGGGGTGACGGTCACGACGGACTCGATTAGTCGTCATCGTGTTCTCCAGACTCGTGATCCTCTTCGCGTTCCTCGTCATGGTCGTCGTCGTGATCATCCGAGTCCTTGTTGCGTCCGCTGTCGCGCGGCCCGCCTCCATTCATCACCGACGTGACGACCCGATTATCGATTATGTCTGCGTGGAACTTGACGCGTACTCCCGCATTGGAAACGAACTCGACCTCAATTCGTGTTAGTGATTCCTGCTTCGTGGTGTATTTGACCGTCGACTCAGGAACCACTGAAACGACGGTGAGGGAGCTGGCTCCCTGGGAGAGTGTGACGACACCGAATCCCTGCACGTTGTATGCCGACTGCGTCGAAGAGGCGATCGTTGTCGCTGTTGGTTGTATGCCGGCTACGAGCGTCGAGGGTGTTGATGGTGTGGAAGGGGAAGGAGACTCGACATCATCGCCCTGGGCCGAAATCGTTCCACTGGCGCCTGTGGGTGCGCCGTTCGACGTGTCTGCGAGGGACAGGATTTCTGCCCGCAGAGCCGGCGCATTCTCTGCGGTCATCGTTGCCGAGTCCAAGACGGAGGAGTTCACCGCGAGGGCGATGCCACCTGCGGCCAGGACACCGATGACGGAAATGGTGGTGGCGAGGGAAGGTTTCATGGTCCACACCGTACGAAGGGGTCGGTTAAGGGGTTCCCAGAGAAGATCCAAGATTCATCCAATTCTCTCTGCGGCCACTCATTGGTGCCTCCATTGCCCGAAGAGGTGACGACAATGGTGATGTGGATGTCGTACTGATCGAAGATGATGATGCGATCGCATCGTCGTTGGTGACCGGGCTCGCCACTGCGGGGATGGTGGTCAGGCGTTACGCAAGTGGGACGGTCGCCCTCCAGCATCCAATTCCTGATCTGTATCTTGTCGATGTTGGTCTCCCCGACATCGACGGGTTCGAGGTGTGTCGCAGGATCAGGGTGTCATCAACGGTGCCGATCATCATGTTGACCGCACGAAGTGAAGAGATCGACCGGGTGTTTGGTCTGGAAATTGGTGCTGACGACTACGTCACCAAGCCGTTTGGACTGCGTGAGCTCATCGCACGCATTCGTGCAGTTAGCCGTCGCGTTTCGGCGGCGACTGAAGAGTCCGACGTGTTGACGGTTGGTCCGTTGACAATTGACCACGCACGACACACTGTCAGAGTGAATGGTGACCTTATTGACGTCACTGCCAAGGAGTTTGATCTGCTCGCGTACCTTGCGGCACAGCCTGGGATCGTTCATCGCCGTAACGACATCATGGAGTCGGTGTGGGACGCCAACTGGTACGGGCCCACGAAGACTCTCGATGCGCATGTTGCTGCTTTACGCAAGAAGCTCGGCAATCCGTCGTGGATCGAGGCGGTCCGGGGTGTCGGCTTTCGACTGGAGATCCCGAGTTGAGGCGAAGACTCGTTGCCTCGATGGTTGGGCTCGTCGGCGTGGTGCTCATTGCACACGACGTGCCCTTGGCGTCGCACCTTCGCGAAATCGAGCGGGATCGTCTGACCACCTCGATCGAGCGAGATGCATTCACCATCGGCGGACAAATATCTCCGGCGCTGACCGCCGCGGAGCCACTGCGCGCGCAGACGGTCGCGAGCGTGGTGGCGGCATTTGGCGTCGATCAGTCGAGCACGGTAGTTGTCGTTGATCGCAACGGCTATCTCATTTCGAGCACCGATCCGTCCCACGTCGCCGGCGATGACTATGTAAGTCGACCCGAAATCGCTGCTGCACTCCTCGGAAATCCATCGAGTGGATCCCGGCCATCCGTCACAGTTGGCGAAGACCTCGTCTATGTCGCAGTGCCGGTCTTGTCCGGCGCAGAAGTTCTCGGCGCAGTTCGCATTACCTATCCGAAGTCCGTGCTCGACTCACGAGTCAATGATCTATTGAGGGGATTGTTGGTGGCGGCAGCGGTGTCGATCGCGATGGCCATTGCGGTTGCCATTCTCTTTGCGCGAACAGTTTCGCGACCGCTCGAAGATCTGCGCTTGGCAACTGACGAGCTCGCTTCCGGACGTTTGGACGTGATTGCACCCGAGAGTGGTCCACGTGAGACGCGCCAATTGGCCAAATCATTCAATGCAATGGCCAGGCGGCTAGGAAATCTCATCAGTCGGCAGCGCAGTTTTGCCGGCGACGCGTCGCATCAGTTACGAACACCGTTAACTGCGCTTCGATTGCGGCTTGAGCAGGCCAGTGAGGCTGCAGCGACCGATCCGCACGTCGCTCGTGAACATCTTGAAGAGGCACTTAAGGAGACCGATCGATTGACGCATCTCGTGGAGCAGCTACTCCAACTTGCACGAGCTGAAGGTACAGTGCTCGCCGCAACCACCTTTGATGTCGCTGCGGTTGTTTCAGATCGCATCGAGCATTGGAACTACCTCGCAGCCGAGCGAGGGATCGAAATCATTTCCACCGATCTCCACTCAGCTGAAGTGACTACAAGCGAACTCGCCCTTCGTGAAATCCTCGACAACTATCTCGATAACGCAATCGAGGCATCGGACCCAGGCTCGCGCATCGAGCTCTTGGTCGTTTCTCAATCTGGCGAAGTGGATGTGATCGTTCGCGATCACGGTGGCGGACTCACGGACGATCAGCGGCAGCGCGCGTTTGATCGATTTTGGCGTGCTCCGAGTGATTCAAATCGACGTTCGGGAAGTGGACTCGGCCTCGCCGTCGTCGCCCAACTCGCAAGTGCTGCTGGAGCACGTGTCGAGTTGAGGAGTTCTCCGAGTGGTGGTGTCGATGCAAGCGTGAAGGTTGCTCGCGCCGGACAGTGACTCTCTGAGTGATGAAAATCTCGTAGTGTGGAGGCAATGTTGTTAACGCAAGCAGTCTTCGCCGCGACTGGTGCCGACACCGTTCAGGATTGGCTCCGAACAGACCTCCCGGCGATCATCATGACGATTTCGGGCGCCTATGTGCTCTCTCGATTCATCGCTTTTCTTGCCGATCAGCAGATTCTGGCGGTCAAGTCACGCAACCCTGATACCGGAGATCTCTCGCGCGCTGCGACCGGTGCACATCGTGCCGCGGTTGTTGGAGCACTTCGATGGGGGCTTAACTTTGCGATCATTGCCGTGGCCACCACGTCGGTGCTACTTCGTCTCAACATTCCGTCGTCCGCACTTGTCTTCCTTGGATCGATTGCAGGTGCGGGTCTCGGTTTCGGCGCGCAACAAATGGTTGGTGACGTGATTGCGGGAATTTACATCATCTCTGAGCGCCAATTCGGTGTGGGCGACATCGTTCGTCTCGGGCCGCTCGGAATCGTCGGCTGGGTTGAGGGTCGCGTCGAGGAAGTGACTCTTCGTGTGACCAAGATCAGGACATTCGATGGAGATCTCGTGAGCATGGCCAACGGGGTCCTGCGCCAAAACGTGAACATGTCGCGCGATTGGTCACGCGTGCTCGTGACAGTTCCGCTGCCACGTCATGCTGACATTGAAGCTGCAATCGTTTCAATCGATCGAGTGGCGGCTGACATGGCTCAAGATCCGAAGTTTGCGGAATTGTTGCTCGAGACCCCGCACGTGACCGGCGTCGAGAATCTCGGTGAATCGGACGTCGAAGTCCGAATCGCCGGCCGCTCGCTACCGGTGCAGCAATGGAAGGTTGAGCGTGAACTGCGTCGCCGAATTGCCTCTGAATTACGCCATACCTATGCCTCATTGAAAGGTGATGCCTGATGTACTGGCGTCGACCCCGCAATTCGACCCTTGTCGCGGTTGCGATATTCGCAGTTTCCTTCGGCTTTTGGCTCAGTCAGCCGCAACCGGATGCACCGACGTCTGGTGTTCAATTTCCTGAGGTGAGTTGGGTCTTCGTGACGACGACGGTCGCACCGCCGGTCGATACGACCGTTCCAGTCGAGACGACTGTGCCGGTAGAAACAACCGTTCCGACCGACACGATTCCAGTCGAGACGACTATCGACCCGACAATCGACCCGACGGTCACGACGCTGCCGTAATTCGACGGTTCAGTAATCACTTAGTGTCGACGACGAGGAATGCTTCAGCACACCTTCCGTCCGGCAACCCGCCAGCCTTGGCGATTTGTTGACCCCAGTCACGCATTCGTTGGGGTAAGCCAGCGGGATCGGGGAGCTGGCTCTGATGGCAGAGGAGTGCCTCGATCTTCTTGTCAATGAAATTGGTCGTGTCGACGAACTCCTTCGGGTTTGGACCGGCCATGATCCACGTTTCGGGAACGGTGTGCGGCACAAGTCCGCGTTCGCTGAGCAACTCCGGGAACGCAAACTCGTTGCGAGCGTCGGGATAGACGGCACACAATGCAGCTTCACCGGTTGCGAGATGGTCGGGGTGGCTCGCATAGATGCGGTCGTAGCGGCGCTCGGCCGACTGGGTGAGCACGCGGTCGGGCTTTTCGATGCGAATGACTGCACTGATTTCGCGACGCAGTGCGAGGTCAGCAACGACTGCACCATCGGGAAAGCCGAGGAAATGAAGCTTGTGGACACCAAGCACCTTGGCTGCGGCGGTCTGCTCGCGACGACGGATTCGAGCCATTTCGTCCCGCGAGATCGTGTTGTCACTTCCGCCAGCTTGTCCGTCGGTCACGAGGCAGTAGACGATCTCGTGACCCTCGCTGATCCAACGAGCGATTGTGCCACCGGCGCCGAAGTCCACGTCGTCGGGATGTGCGGTAACAACCAGAATCTTCATGGCTCCACACTACGGACTTCGTGTTGTGCGGCACATTGTAAGAATTGGACAAATTTTGGATTGAATCACAACCCCCGTTGGTTCGTCAGTCTTTACGGTGGTGGATGTGAAAAGTCTTCAAAGCATCGTCCTTTCCGTTCTCCGATGGGCTCGTTCGTTCCTGGTCGAACAGCGCGCCATATCAATCATCGCCATCTTGTTGTTGGCACTGTTCATCACCTTCAGCGCACTCATTGGGATGCCACCGCTCGGTTACATACTCATCCTTGCTGGAATCGCCGGACCGACGCTGTGGTACGTCCTTCGTGTGCAGAGGCGTGAGCAGACGGGCGAGGGGAAGTTGACCGCGAGTCGATTCGTCGCTGTCGTTGTGGCCGCCACGCTCGGCACATTCCTCGCAATCCAACTCGTCCCCTATGGGAAGAACCACAACAACAGTCCCGTTACGGGTGAACCACAGTGGGCCAACACTGAGACCCGTGACCTCATGGTTCGCGCGTGCTTTGGCTGCCATTCGAACGAAGTGGAGTATCCGGCATATGCAAGCGTTGCGCCGATCTCCTGGGTCGTGCAGTCGCATATAGATGAGGGTCGTCAGAAAGTGAATTACTCCGAATTCGCCAAGCGCCAAATGGGTGCCCACGAGACTCTTGAGGTGATCGCAGACGGTTCAATGCCGCCCTTTTATTACACGATGTTCGGACGTCACCCGGAAGCGAAACTGACGAAGGAAGAGCTCGCGACGCTAATCGCAGGGATCAAGGCGACACCGGGGTTGTCCGGGCGCGGTCGGTGACCTAAGCCGTAGCCTGAAGGTTCCCCGACCTGCTTGGAGAACCCGTGAGCACCATCGACTTGACCCTCGAGACTTTTGAAGAAACCGTCCTCGGTGAAGGAATCACATTGGTCGACTTCTGGGCAGCGTGGTGTGGTCCCTGTCGGATGTTCGGACCGATTTTCGACGCCGCATCGGAGAAGAACCCCGACATCCGCTTCGCCAAGGTGGATACCGAAGCACAGCAGCAGCTTGCTGGCTCGCTGCAGATCCAGTCGATCCCGACGATCATGGCCTTTCGCGATGGAGTACTCCTGTTCTCACAACCCGGTGCACTTCCGGCGCAGGCACTGGATCAGTTGATCGAGGAGTTGCGCAACGTCGACATGGATGACGTTCGTAAGCAAATCGCTGAAGACGAAGCAAACAATTCATCAAAGTAAACTGTGATCCCGCTTTGCGGGAGAGCACCCATGACTAACCACGATCGAGACCTCGCATCGCTTGGCGAGCGTCATCTCTGGGGTCACTTCACCAATCTGTCGCTGATGCAACGCATCGGGTTGCCTGTCATCGAACGCGGCGAGGGCGCCTATGTCTATGACCAAACGGGCAAGAAGTATCTTGATGGCTTGTCTGGTTTGTTCACAGTCAACGTCGGTCACGGACGCGCTGAGTTGGGCGAAGCGGCGGCGAACCAGGCAGAACGACTTGGCTACTTCCCACTCTGGAGTTTCGGCCACGAGCCAGCGATCGTGCTCGCCCAACGACTCGCTGCGCTCGCGCCGGGAGATCTGAATCGGGTGTTCTTCACCTCGGGTGGAGGAGAAGCCGTTGAATCGGCCTGGAAGATCGCAGTGCAGTATTTTGCCAAGATCGGCCAACCCGAGAGGCGCAAGGTAATCAGTCGCAACTTCGCCTATCACGGCACGACACTCGGTGCGCTCAGTATCTCGGGAATCCCTGCGATGCGCGAACCGTTCGAGCCACTTTTTCCGTGGGCGGTGAAGGTGATGAACACGAATCGCTATCGCTGCGCTTCGTGTGAGAAGGCTCCGGCATGCACGCTGGACTGCGCCGCCGACATCGAGTGCAAGATCCTCGCCGAGGGACCTGAGACCGTTGCGGCGGTCGTGCTCGAGCCGATGCAGAACACCGGTGGCGCACTCACGCCGCCCGAGGGGTACTTCGCGCGTGTCCGGGAGATCTGCGACAAGTACGGCGTGTTGCTCGTCTCCGACGAGGTGATCTGCGCCTTCGGTCGACTCGGCGAATGGTTCGGCTGCCAGCGCTACGGATACCAACCCGACATGATTACGTTCGCCAAGGGAGTCACGAGTGGGTATGCGCCCCTTGGTGGCGTAATCGCGAGCGATCGCCTCGCAGCGCCATTCCTTGAAGGTGACGGATCGGTATTGATGCACGGCCTCACCTTCGGTGGGCATCCGGTGTCCTGTGCAGTCGCTCTCGCGAATTTGGATGTGATGGAGCGCGAGGACATTCTCGGCAACGTCCGTCGGAATGAGGAGTACTTCGGAGAGGTG
>JALRJT010000149.1 GCA_023254985.1 Ilumatobacteraceae bacterium
GCTTTCGACGAAGAGATCTCGCAAGCCGTTCGCCGGCACCTCTAGTCGTTACTGCGTCGTCAGGCTTGCGGCGAACATTCCCTCGCGCACACGAGCCGCGATCTCTTCGGGAACTTCGCTCAGTCGTTCAAGCGTGACTCCGACGATCTTGCCCGTGAACCGATAGTCGTGTGGGTAGTTGCCGACGGGGCTGCCGGTGTCGATGCCGACGTCGAAGGTCTCTCCACTCATCGAATAGACGAGCGGTACGGTCTTGTCGATGCGTCCACCTGCGATGTCGACGCCGTCAACGTTCATCACGACGGTGCCACCCGCACCGAATCCGCCGTCGTAGGCGAAGGTGATGACGACACGGTGCGCGCCGCGTGAGAGTGGGGTTGCTGATGCGCACACGAAGTGCTCGTGGCCGTACAGGTTGTAGTGGAACATTGGGCGACCATCAGACGAGAGATACAGCGACCAGCCAGCCATGTTTCCGCCCTGGCACACGATGACGCCGTGATCGGTCTCGCCGAGAATCTCGATGTCTGCCGTGATGCGATACGAGCAATTCTTCAGGTTTAAGACGACACTTTCCGGCATGCGCACATGCGCCGTCGTGTACGTCATCTTCGTGATTCCGTCCAACACATGGGGCACCGAAAACTCACCGTGTCGCGGGGAGCCGGCATCGCGCAGGGGATAGATGCCGTAATCGATCGCTTGTCGATGGAAGAGTTCCTGGAGTTCACGCAACTTGTCGGGGAACTTCTCGGCGAGGTCGACGGCTTGCGAGAAATCCTCGGCGATGTTGTACAGCTCCCAACGTTCTTGTGGGCCGTCGAAGTCGAAGCCCTGCAGCCGGATCCATGGCAGGCGACCGTGGAAGCAGCTCGCCATCCAGCCGTCGGAGTAGATCGCGCGGTTGCCGAGGATCTCGAAGTATTGGTGCGTGCGCCGGCTCGGCGAGTGCGGATCGTCGAAGGTGTTCGTCATTGACACCCCGTGCATCGGCATCTGCTGAATTCCGTTCACGCTCGCAGGAGCTTCAATGCCGACCGCCTCGTAGATGGTCGGGGCGAGGTCGATGACGTGGTGGAACTGCGTGCGCAGTCCACCTCGATCGGCGATGCGCTTCGGCCATGACATCGCCATCGCGTTGCGGGTGCCGCCGAAGTGCGATGCGACCTGCTTCATCCACTGGAACGGGGAGTCGAGTGCCCACGCCCAGCCGACGTTGAAGTGGTTCTCACACTTGGCCGTGCCGAAGTCATCGAGGTGTTCGAGTAGCCACTCGGGATCTTCGTGCACGCCGTTCTGGAACGACGGTGCACTCCATGCGCCGTGCACCGTACCTTCCGCGGATGCGCCGTTGTCGCCGGTGATGTAGATGACGAGAGTGTCGTCGGCGATTCCGAGGTCGTCGAGCGCGCCGATCACACGATTGATCTGGTGATCGGTGTGGGCGAGGAACCCGGCGAAGGTCTCCATCAGTCGAGTCGCCACCGGTCGATAGCGCTCGGGGTAGTCGCTCCATGCGGGGATCTGTTCGGGTCGCGACGTGAGAGCGGTGTCGGGAGGAATGACGCCGAGTGCAAGTTGACGGCGATAGATCTCCTCGCGCAAGGAATCCCAGCCTGCGTCGAATCGTCCGGCGAACTTTTCGATCCACTCGCGTGGCACGTGGTGCGGTGCATGCACTGCGGGCGTAGAGAAGTAGCACAGCATCGGCCGGTGCGGCGCGCTCACACGTTGGCGCTGCATCCACTCGATGGCCTTGTCGGCAAGATCCTCGGTGAGGTGATAGTTCGGATTGCCGATGTGCGGGGAGATCGGCGTCGTCTGGTCGTAGACGGGCGGCTCCCACTGCGAGGATTCCGCGCCGAGGATGCCATAGAAGCGATCGAAGCCGAGCCCCGTCGGCCATCGATCGAATGGACCGGCTGGGCCCTGTTCCCAGGATGGCGCGAGGTGCCACTTGCCGAAGCATGCGGTCGAATAACCGTGCATGCGCAACACCTGGGCGATAGTGGCCGACTCCGGTGGAATCGCCGAGTCGTATCCGGGGAATGAGTTCGCAATCTCCGTGATACCGCCCATGTGCACCGAGTGATGGTTGCGGCCGGTGAGCAACGATGCGCGAGTGGGCGAGCACAACGCGGTCGTATGGAACTGGTTGTAGCGAAGGCCGTTCGATGCGATGCGATCGAGTCCCGGCGTCGGCACCGGTCCACCGAACGTGCCAAACGATCCGAATCCGACATCGTCCAACATGATGAGCAAGATGTGCGGCGCGCCATCGGGTGCACCGGGTGCGTTTAGTTTGCGCGGATTCGATTCTGCGATCAGCCGTCCCGCTTGCCCCTCGAACGGTGGGGTCGGCTTGGGAACGTTCGTCACGAACGGAATCCCTGTGGGTCGAATGCGCGCAACACTCGTGTCACGAGAGACTCTTCGCCGCGAATCTCTATGTCGTTGGTCGCAAGCGCAGCGGTGAGTGTTGTTGATCCGGTGAGCAGTCCTGCCCATGTCGCCATCGAACACGCAACGACGTGGTGCGCGCCATCGCCGTTGGTGGGTACGCAGACGTTGTTGCGCACATGAAGTCCGCTCACGCCGTTCTCGGCGAAATCGAATGCGATGTGTGCGTCGATGTCATCAAGTGCAGAAGGTTCGACGAGGACGCGCAACACGTGCACCGCGTTGTCGGCGGATCCCGCAAGGAGTGCTCCGCGAGAGAAGCGATGCGTTGTGAAGCGTGAGCCGTCTGTAGATCCGTCCCACTGGCGTGCGCGGGTGAGGCACCAGTTGCGAATGTTCGCTGACGTAGTGCGAGTGGCGATCGTGCGCAGCACATGTGCGAGCGTCGTGCGGTCGTCATCGTCGGAGTTCGTGCTCGTTGCGAGCATTGAGGCAAGTTCGAGCGCCCAGCGCACATCGTTTGCCTTGAGTGCGCCCGTGCAAGCCGTTCGCACGGTGTCGCGTCCACCAAGCGCCGCGATGTAACGGTCGTTTCGCTCGACGGTGGGGTATGGGAACAGGTTCGCTTCGTTGCCGTCGAAGAAGCCGAACAACCCCGAGCGAATCTGTCGCGTGTGGTGTTCGGCGACGCCGTAGTGCTCGGTCGTCAGGTAATCGTCGTCGGCCCACTCGGGGAGCCGCACGAGATGTGCGAGATCCGCACTCGTTGCCCCGCGGTTGGTGTGGCGCACGGTCTGGTCCCACAGGAACTGGATCGAGTCCCGATAGCGACCGACTCGCTTGCCGATCTCCTCGCGACCGTTGATCGGAATGCCGTGGGCGCCGATGAGATGGTTCGCACGGAGCGACAGCAGATGGTCAAGACCCGCGAGCAGGATCATCGGGTCGCGATACTCCTCTCCGCGGATCGCAAACACGTTGAAGAGCACCGGCCACACCAGGTTGTTGACGACGAGATCGAGCGACGGGATCGAGATTGTCACCGAGTCGTCGGCATCCGAAGGTGCGGGGGTGATGTCCATCTCGAGACCCGCGACGGTGATGCGACAGGCGGAGTCGAAGGTGTAATCGGCCTCGACGTAACCGGGCGTGTGCGGGGAGTGTGCGGGATTGCGGAAGTAAGTGCCCAGTCCCAC
>JALRJT010000165.1 GCA_023254985.1 Ilumatobacteraceae bacterium
CACCGAACATCTCGAAGCCCTCGCGTTGCCACTCGGTGAGCGGATCCTTCTGGCCGACCGCGCGCAGGTTGATGCCTTCCTGCAGGTAATCCATCTCCTCGAGGTGCTCGCGCCAGCGCTGATCGATGATCTGCAGCATCACCTGGCGTTCCACCTCGCGCATCGTGGCCTCGCCCAACTCTGTCTCGCGTTGCGCATAATGCGCGGAGGCGTCCGCCATCAACAGGTCGTACATTTCGTCGGTCGTCGCACAGTCGGCGAGTGACTCACGCGTGACGCTGGTCGGCCAGAACGAATTGACCTCGGTGGCGAGCGCACTCGTATCCCATTCGTCCTCAGCGTCCGACACGCAGTGCGTTTCGATGAGTGAGTCGACCGCCTCGGCAAGGTACTCCATCGCGGCAGCCTTCAAGTCGAGGCCTTCGAGGATCTGATCGCGGCGCTGGTAGATGACCTTGCGCTGCTCGTTCATCACCTCGTCATACTTCAACACGTTCTTGCGGATCTCGCCGTTGCGCTGCTCGACCGTGGTCTGCGCCCGCTCGATCGCCTTGGTCACCATGGATGCTTCAATCGCCTCATCTTCGGGCAACGCGCGACCCATCACCCACGACAGCGCACCGGTGGCGAACAATCGCATGAGTTCGTCGTCGAGGCTGAGATAGAAGCGGCTCTCACCGGGGTCACCCTGACGTCCCGAGCGACCACGCAACTGGTTGTCAATGCGGCGAGACTCGTGACGTTCCGTGCCGAGCACGTACAGCCCGCCGAGTGCGCGCACCTTGTCGCCTTCGGCCTTGCACTCGACTTCGAACTTGGCGAGCAGTTCGCGATAGCGACGCTGTGCTGCCTCGCGCGCGTCTCGATAATCGCTCGGCATCTGCTCGAGCGGAACCGGAAGAGCGAACTCGTCGGCGAGCGTGAGTGGATCGTGACCTTCGGCCAACGTGTGCTGACGCGCGAGACCCTCGGGATTGCCACCGAGGAGGATGTCGACACCGCGACCCGCCATGTTGGTGGCAACGGTGACTGCGCCGAGTCGACCGGCCTGGGTGACGATGGTCGCCTCACGCGTGTGTTGCTTGGCGTTCAACACTTCGTGGCGCACGCCGACTTGCTGCAACTTGCGCGACAACAACTCGCTCTTTTCCACACTCACCGTGCCGACGAGGATCGGTTGACCCTTGGCGTGCTTTTCCTGGATGTCGGCGACGACGGAGCGGAACTTGGCCTCTTCGGTCTTGTAGATCTGGTCGGCTTGGTCGGCGCGTACGCGCGGACGATTCGTGGGAATCGGTACGACCTGCAGTCCGTACGTGTTGACGAGTTCCGCAGCTTCCGTCGAAGCGGTTCCCGTCATGCCGGCCAACTTGTCGTACATGCGGAAGTAGTTCTGCAACGTGATCGTGGCGAGCGTCTGATTCTCTTCCTTGATCTTGACGCCTTCCTTGGCTTCGATTGCCTGGTGAATGCCCTCGCTCCAGCGACGGCCCTCGAGGATGCGTCCGGTGAACTCATCGACGATCTTCACTTCGCCGTCTTGGATGATGTAGTCCTTGTCGCGGTGGTACAGCACCGAGGCCTTGAGTGCGACCTGGAGCTGGTGCACGAGATTCTGCTGCACCTCGTCGTAGAGGTTCTCGATGCCGAGCTGCTGTTCGACCTTCTCGATGCCCGACTCGGTCGGCACGACGATGCGCTTGTCTTCTTCGACTTGATAGTCCTCGTCGCGCTTCAGCGAACGCACGATTGAAGCGAAGCGGTAATAGATCTTGGCCGCGTCCGCGATGCGGCCAGAGATGATGAGTGGAGTACGGGCCTCGTCGATGAGGATCGAGTCGACTTCGTCGACGATTGCAAAGTTGTGTCCGCGCTGCACCTTGTCGGACAGCGACCCCGCCATGTTGTCGCGCAAGTAGTCGAAGCCGAACTCGTTGTTCGTGCCATAGGTGATGTCACAGCCGTAGTCGACACGCTTCTCGGCAGGCGACGGACGATGACCGGGCACGACGAGGCCGACGGTAAGTCCCATGAAGCGATGAATACGACCCATCCACTCCGCGTCGCGACGCGCGAGATAGTCGTTCACGGTGACGAGGTGCACGCCCTTGCCGGAGAGTGCGTTCAGATAGACGGGCAAGGTCGACACGAGCGTCTTGCCCTCTCCAGTTCCCATTTCCGCGACCCAGCCCGCGTGCAGCGCAGCGCCACCCATGACCTGCACGTCGTAGTGACGTTGGCCGATCACGCGGCGCGAGGCCTCGCGCACAACGGCGAACGCCTCGATCATCAAGTCATCGAGGTCTTCCCCACGCTCTAAACGACTGCGAAATTCGACGGTCTTGGCCTGCAGTGCCGCATCGTCGAGGGCCGCGATCTGTGCCTCGAGGGCGTTCACCTCGGGGACGATGCCCGCGAGCGCCTTGACCTTCTTGCCCTCGCCGGCGCGGAGGATGCGATCCAGGAGTGCCATGCAGGGATGAAGCCTACCTGCGCCCCTCGGGGGCTTTGGTGGCGGCGATCGCGGCACACGTCACCATTCGCACGCCCACACTGCGGAGTGCATCGAGGCCGTGCTCCAACGTCGCACCAGTCGTCACGACATCGTCGACGAGGAGCACACGTGTGTACCGACTACGTCGTGCGATGAACCGAGCTCCGTCGCGACGCTCGCTCGCGGTGCGCCCGGTCTGCGCAGTGTCGTCGATGCGGCGCAACAGTCGCGTGCACGGCACACCGAGCCGACGCGCGATTCGGCGCGCGATCAACTCACTCTGGTCATAACCACGTTCTCGAATTCGCGTTCGAGTCGTCGGCACCCAGGTGACTGCCTGCAGGTCACACACCTGTGCATGTCGTTCGACCCACAACTCACCGAGCATCGGCGCCACCCAGCGCGCGGAGGTGTACTTCATCGCCACGATCAGTTCGCGCAGCGCACCGGCGTATTCATGCGACACGAGGACTCCCGAACGATGCTCGACCGGTGCATTCACGAGCACCGTCCAGCAACCGTCGCACCACCCGCCATGCACCGCGCCACAACCAGGACATCGCGCGAGAAACAACACGAGTGCACTGACCTCCCACCACTACCATCGAGCGGTGCCTCATTCGTTCATCACACCGCTCGCCGATCGCCCACTCGAGCGACTCACACGATGTGTGTTCGGTCTCGGCGTCTTCGGCGTCGGCGTGGCGATGCAAAAGCACGGCAACCTCGGACTCCCGCCGTGGGACGTGTTCCACGACGGCTTCAGCACCATCGTCAATCTCTCCTTTGGGCACACGATCGTGGCCACGAGCGCGCTCGTGATGCTGCTGTGGATCCCGCTTCGCCAGATGCCCGGACTCGGCACGTTGATCAATGCCGTGGAGATCGGTCTCGTCGCTGACCTCTATTTGTCCAATGTCGAGCCTGCGACGAATCCCGTCCTGCGTATCGCGCTCATGCTCGGTGGCATCGTCGTGACAGGAATCGGTTCGGGGATCTACATCGGCGCGGGACTCGGCCCAGGACCGCGCGATGGACTGATGACCGGACTCGCCGCGCGTGGCATGCGCGTGAGCGTGGCGCGTACGAGCGTTGAGGTGTCGATCATGGTGATCGGCGTGATCCTCGGTGGTGCGATCGGCATCGGCACGCTCGCCTTTGCGCTGTTGATCGGACCGATCGTTGCGCGGACGCTCCCGTATTTCCGGATGCGCCCGCGCGAAGCCCGTTAGTAGCGGTACGCCTCTGGCTTGAAGGGACCCGACGGGTCGATGCCGAGGTACTCGGCCTGGATGTCGTTCAACCTGGTGAGCACGACACCGAGCGACTCGAGGTGGAGTGCCGCGACCTTCTCATCGAGGTGCTTGGGCAACACGTAGACGCCGAGCGGGTACTTGTCGGTGTTGTTGAACAACTCGATCTGGGCGATGACCTGGTTCGAGAACGAACAGCTCATCACGAAGCTTGGATGTCCGGTCGCGCATCCGAGGTTCACGAGACGGCCTTCGGCAAGCACGATCACCGCATGACCATCAGGGAAGGTCCACAGATCGGTGCCGGGCTTCAGCTCGTCACGGACGGCGCCGCTGCGAGCGAGGCCGGCCATGTCGATTTCGTTGTCGAAGTGGCCGATGTTGCACACGATCGCGTTGTGCTTCATCTTGGCCATGTGCTCGACGGTGATGATCGCCTCATTACCGGTGGCGGTGACGAACACGTCTGCGGTCGAGACCACGTTGTCGAGGGTGTTCACCTGGTAGCCCTCCATCGCGGCCTGCAGCGCGTTGATCGGGTCGATCTCCGTCACGATCACGCGTGATCCCTGGCCGCGCAAGCTCTGCGCACATCCCTTGCCGACGTCGCCGTAGCCACACACGACCGAGGTCTTGCCCGCGAGCATCACGTCGGTGGCGCGATTGATCGCGTCGATGAGCGAGTGGCGACAGCCGTACAGGTTGTCGAACTTGGACTTCGTCACGCTGTCGTTCACGTTGATCGCCGGGAACAGCAACTCGCCGCGCTCGGCCATCTTGTAGAGACGCTTCACACCGGTCGTCGTCTCTTCGGTGACACCCTTGATGCGCTTGGCCATCGTGGTCCACTTCGATGGCTCGGTCTTCAGCGTGCGCTGCAAGAGTCCGAGCACGATTGCGAGTTCGGGGTTGCCGGCAGACGTCGGATCCGGAACCTTGCCGGCTGCCTCGTACTCGACACCCTTGTGTAGCAGCAACGTCGCATCGCCACCGTCGTCGAGAATCATGTTCGGGCCATCACCATCGGGCCACGTCATCATCTGGTCGGTCGCCCACCAGTACTCCTCGAGGGTCTCACCCTTCCATGCGAACACGGGCACGCCGTTCGGTTCGTCCACGGTGCCGTTCGGCCCGACGACGACGGCTGCGGCCGCGTGATCCTGAGTAGAGAAAATATTGCAATTGACCATGATAAAGGCTTTATGGCAATGCTTTCACTATTGCTATTTTTCAATTCATTTGCAAGAGTACTAATAATTTCAGATTGAGCAACCTTAGACTGTTCTTCATCAATCAAGCCTTGGTTGATATCAACTGTTAACTCTTCCTGCTTTTGCTTATTAATGACTATATTGGAATCAATATCAGTGAGACCTCGTTTAATTGGTCGAAAAATAAACCATCCAAGAAAAAGAGCTGTCAAAAATAGCATGACAATAAATTGCCAGGTAATAATCATTGCTTTGGCCTCATTAAGTATCTTCGATCAATTGCTGCTATGAGAGCGCCAAGAGCAATCATGAGTCCGCCAAGCCAAATCCATCTAACAAGAGGTTTATAGTAAATTCTAACGCTCCATGCGCCGCCCTCCAAAGCCTCACCTAAGGCAACATAAAGATCGCGTGTGATTGAAGGGTCAATTGAAGCCTCAGTCATTGGCATACCTGTT
>JALRJT010000002.1 GCA_023254985.1 Ilumatobacteraceae bacterium
GGTGGGTGCTCGAGCTCAGACTCGACCACCGACACGACCGCGGCCGCCGAGGTGGCCCAGTATCCGGTGACCGTCGGAGACGTCACGCTCGAGGCCCAGCCGATGCGCATTGTGTCGCTGTCGCCGACGGCAACGGAAATGCTCTATGCGATCGGTGCGGGTGCACAGGTCGTAGCAGTGGACGAGTATTCGAACTACCCACAGGAAGCAGTTGACCTCGGTACCAAGTTGTCGGGCTACGAACCGAACATCGAGGCGATCAGCGGTTTCACACCCGACCTCGTCATCGCGTCGTATGACCCAGGCAGTCTGGTTCAGCAACTGGGTGACTTGGGGATTCCCGTCTATCTCGCCGACGCAGTGACCACGATCGATGCCGCCTATGAGCAGATTGAAAACATCGGTCTCCTCACTGGACATGCCCAGGAGTCAACCGATATCACCGCTTTGATGAAGTCGCAAATTGAAGAAGCGGTCGCCGGCGTGACGTTGCCCGCTCAGCCACTTTCGTATTATCACGAGCTCGACAACACGCTGTACTCGATCACGTCGAACACCTTCATCGGTTCGGTGTATTCGCTCTTCGGACTTCGCAACATCGCTGACAACGTCGAAGCCGGCAATGACTATCCACAATTGTCCGCCGAAGTCATCGTGTCGGCAGATCCTGATCTGATCTTTCTTGCGGACACGAAGTGCTGTGGTGAGACCGCAGCGACGGTGGAGGCACGTGACGGTTGGGGATCGCTGAAGGCGGTGATGAATGGGAACATCGTTGAACTCGACGACGACATTCCGTCACGCTGGGGACCACGCATCGTTGACTTCGTGATCGCGATTCGCGACGCAATCTCGGCGTTGCTCGTCAACCGCTAGATCAGCGAACGAGGAATCGACATGGCGAGCGCCCGAGGCACCTCACGACTGACGTTATGGGTCGTCTCGAGCGCCGTCGTGCTTCTTGTGTCATGTGTGCTCGGTTTGATGATCGGGCCAGCGGGTCCACAGTGGTGGAGGATTCCACTGGAGCTTCTCGACCGCATTCCGTTCGTCAACGTCGACAGCGGGATTGCCGATCGTGATTGGACGATCGTGTGGCAGATCAGGGCGCCACGCGTCGTGCTTGCGGCGATCGTCGGTGCGACGTTGTCGCTCTCGGGGGCGAGCTTCCAAGGTGTGTTTCGCAATCCACTCGTCGACCCGTATCTCCTCGGCGTCGCCGCTGGTGCAGGTCTTGGCGCCACGCTCGTGTTCGCACTTGGTGGATCGCGGCCGACCAATTGGCTCATTGATCCTTTGCCGCTCGTGGCGTTCGGTGGTGGCATGTCGGCGGTGTTCTTCACGTACATGGTGGGGACTTCGTTCGGTCGAACGCGTTCAAACATCAGCTTGGTACTTGCTGGAGTCGCAGTGACCTCACTGGCAACGGCGGTCCAGACCTTCGTCCTGCAACGCAACAACGATGTCGTGCGGCAGGTTTATGCGTGGATCTTGGGACGTCTGTCGAGCGCCACGTGGGGAGACGTTCGGCTGGTTATTCCGTATGTCCTCGTGAGCACCGTCGTGCTCCTCATGCACCGGCGGCTTCTCGACGTTCTTCGAGTGGGTGACGATGAGGCAACGGCACTCGGCACGAACATTCGTCGCGTGCGACTCATCGTGGTTTCTGCTGCGACTCTCGGCACCGCGGCGGTCGTTGCGGTCAGCGGATTGATTGGGTTCGTCGGCATCATCGTCCCGCACGCCGTGCGCCTCGTTGTCGGCGCAAGTTATCGCAAAGTCTTGCCACTTAGCGTGCTCCTCGGTGGAGCGTTTCTTGTCTTGGTCGACATCCCGAGTCGCGTCATGTCTGATCCGGCCGAGATTCCAATCGGTGTGGTGACGGCCTTCTTCGGAGCACCGTTCTTCTTGTTGCTCTTGCGAACGAGGGAGACGACGCAATGACTGTTCTCGGATTCTGTGACTTGCGAGTGACCTATGGGAAACACGTAGCCGTCGAGTCGTACAACGACATCCTGTATTCAGGTGAGTGGGTGTGTGTGATTGGGCCGAATGGTGCGGGCAAGTCGTCCGTGCTCAGAGCAGCAGCTGGCCTGCTCGATTACTCGGGGTCGGTTGCCGTCGACCAGAAGGAGGTCCCTGCGACGTCAGCGCGCTGGCGGGCTCAACACATTGCATTCGTTCCACAGAGTCCACTCATTCCGCTCGACATGACCGTCCAGGAGTACGTCCTCCTCGGTCGCAATCCCTACATCCCATACTTCGGTGTGGAGACCGCGGGTGACCGAGGGATCGTCGTCGATGTATTGCAAAGCCTGGACCTTGCAGGATTCGAGCGCCGGTATCTGGCCACGCTGTCAGGCGGAGAGATTCAGAGACTGGTGATTGCGCGGGCGCTCGCGCAGCAGGCGCCAGTTCTCCTGCTCGATGAGCCGACGAGTGCGCTCGATATTGGCCATCAGCAACACGCGCTCGAACTCGTCGATCGACTCCGGAGGGAGCGCGGTCTCACCGTGGTGTCAGCGATGCACGACTTGACGTTGGCGGGAATGTATGCCGATCGACTCGTTCTCATGCACGAAGGTCGCAGTGTCGCACAGGGAAGTGCTGCTGAAGTCCTCAGGCCTGAGAATTTGGCTAAGTACTACGGAGTGTCAGCTCGGGTGCACCGTGAGCCGGATGGAACGATCGTCGTCATTCCGAACCGAGGCGAGCGCAACTGAGCGACACTACGGTTGTCGGTGCATGGACGTCGATCCCCGTCTCTTGAACCGTCACGTTGAAGGGTGTGCGACTGCACATCAACGGTTACTCGAAACGATCAGCAACCTGACCGACGACGATTGTCGTTCGCCATCACTGCTCGAAGGGTGGTCTCGGGGCCATGTGCTCACTCACCTTGCACGGAATGCGGATAGTCATGCGCACTTGCTGGAGTGTGCGTCGCGAGGTGAAGTCGGTGAGCAGTACGAAGGGGGATTTGCCGGTCGTGTCGCGGCGATCGAAGATGGCGCGCACCGACCTGCAGATGCTCTCGTCGCAGACGTGCGACGCAGCATCTATTCCCTCGAGTCCGCATGGTCGCAGGCGAACCACGACACGTGGCGGGGATCTGGTCTCAATGGCAAAGGTGACACGATCGTGATGGCAGACATCGTGTTCCTGCGGTGGCGCGAAGTCGAGGTACACCATGCCGACCTCGGTCTCGGATTCACCTTCGGCGACTGGTCGGCAGAGTACGTGCGATATGAACTCGACCGTCAGGTGATGCTGTGGCGGAGTCGTCGGTCGCTGGGACTAACCACGCTTCCCGAGCGCGCCATGCAGGTGGACCCATACACTCGCCTCGCCTGGCTACTTGGTCGACATTCGATCAACGGACTTCCCAAGGCCGACCCGTTTTGATGATGACGCGATACGTGACTCGTGTACTGCTCGCGGTCGTTGTGATCCTGGCCGTTCCCTCCATAGTTCGCGCGCACGCAGGGCTCGAGTCGAGCGACCCCGCCCCTGGTGCATATCTCGACGTTTCGCCAGAACGGGTGACGCTCACTTTTGACGAGCCGGTGTCGACGGCGTTTGGTTCTCTTCGGGTGTTGGACGGCAACGGTGACACATTGGTCGAGACCACGTTGAGCCGTGGGGAGAATAAAGAAGTCGCAGTCGCCGAACTCGACGAGACCCTGAACGATGGAACATTTGTCGTGGTGTGGCGAGTGACGTCCAGCGATGGTCATCCCGTCCAGGGTTCATTCACTTTCGTCGTCGGCGAATCGACAGTGCCAGTCGGTGGCACCGTCGCCACGGCTACAACCGTGACACACGGATTGTCGCGTCTCTTCGTCGTGATACGCGCAAGCGTTTACTTGTCGCTCGCCGTGTTGGTCGGAGCGATCGTGCTGTTGTGGGCGAGTGGATCCCGTCGGCTGAGTCCACGGACCGCCGTATTCGTAAAAGGTGCATGGGCGGTGCTGGTCGTAACGACTGTGGAGGCGTTCTTCGCGTACGGGCCGCATGCAGCTGGAGTGAAGATTTACAAGGCTCTCGACGGAGACCTGATCAGGGCAACGTTTACGACGACGTTCGGGCGAGCACAGACCGTGCGGATTGCACTCCTGATCACCTTGTGGCCGGTGTTGAACGGATTCATTGCTGGTGTTCGAAGACGAGTCATGACCGCCGTTCTCTTGATTGGCGTCGTCGCAACGGTCTCGGTGTCGGGGCACGCCGTCTCCACTTCGCCGATGCTGCTCGGTGTCGCACTCGATTCGATCCACCTCCTGGCCATCGGCTCGTGGATCGGTGGACTGTGTGTCCTCGTCTTCGTCTCACGTCGACTCGATGACGAGAGAACACTGTCACTGACGAATCGGTTCTCGGGGATCGCCCAGTGGTCGTTGCCCGTCGTCGTATTGACCGGAGTCGGACAGACGTGGCTACTCGTGAGTGACGTGACGAAGATCTTCGACACTCAATTCGGTCGCACACTCGTTGTGAAACTCGCCCTCGTACTCGTCATTGTTGCGCTTTCGGGTTCAGCCCGTCGAGCGCTCAAGCGCAGAGACGTCGCCAACCTTCGCACGACGGTGGTCTTCGAGGTCTTCATTGCGCTCGTGGTCATTGCACTCACCGCATCACTCACTGGGTTGTCACCAAAGGCAGTCTCGAGCGCCGAGCCATTCCAAGAGACCGTCCTTGGATCTGAGGTGTTCGTGACGCTCGCGATCACGCCTGCGCGGGTCGGTCAAACCGAGGTTCACCTGATCATGGCGCGACAGGGTGGTGTGCTCGGAGAGTTGACGAACGTGGAGATGAGGCTGGGTCTTTCGGCGATGAACATCCCGGCAGGTCCAGTCGAACTCACGCGGATTTCCCCGAATCATTACACGGCTGACGTGACGTTCCCATTTGCGGGTGAGTGGAGTGTCGAGGTACTCGCAAGCACCAAGCCATTTGCAGTGTCGAGGTTCGCCTTCGAGGTGCCGATCAGCGATTAGCGGTGAGATCAATCACTACGAGATGATGTCCGAGTCCCGTTGCGTCATCGATGAATTGGTCACCGATGACATCAAAACCGTGCTGCTCGTAGAACTTGAGCGCGAGGTCGCGCGCGCGAGCCCAGACATACCGTGCACCTCGTTCGCCTGCGCGATCGATGCCTGCCTTCAGGAGCACTCCACCGATGCCACGGCTCTGGTGGGTCTTGACAACGGCCATCCCGCGGAGCTGAACCGAGAAGTGTGATTCGTCGTTGGGCCACGGTCGATCGAGCCATGTGGAGGTCGCAATGAGCGAACCGTCATCGAAGATTCCGAGATGTATGGCGTCCGGATCATCGTCTTGTGGGTAGCGGGGATCTTGGGACGGCGTGCCGTCACGCAAGACGGCCATACGAAGGTCGAGGATGTCGTTGGTCGACACGACGTGCACGGTCCAGTTTTCCTTCGACATCAGGCCTCCGGCCGAGTGACGCTATCGGTGCTCGCCGTTCGTGAGTCGAGCAT
>JALRJT010000072.1 GCA_023254985.1 Ilumatobacteraceae bacterium
CTTCTGCTCTTCGCGTGACTTGCACCAGATGAACTCTTCGACGTCAGGGTGTTCGACGTTCAAGATGACCATCTTGGCGGCGCGCCGCGTCTTGCCTCCCGACTTGATGGTGCCGGCCGATGCGTCTGCACCGCGCATGAAGCTGACCGGGCCGGAGGCGGTGCCGCCACCCTTCAGGTGCTCTGCACTCGAGCGAATGTTGGACAGGTTGATGCCTGCACCCGAACCGCCCTTGAAGATGATTCCTTCTTCGCGGTACCAGTTCAAGATGCCGTCCATCGTGTCGTCAACGGCGAGGATGAAGCACGCGCTCGCCTGCTGCGGCACACCCTTCACGCCGATGTTGAACCACACCGGTGAGTTGAATGCTGCGCGCTGCGTGACGAGGATGAACTTCAACTCATCGCGGAATGCATCTGCCTCTGCGGTGTCGGCGAAGTAGCCACCTTCGATGCCCCAGTCGGCGATCGTGTCGGCGACGCGATCGATGACCTGCTTGAGCGACGTCTCGCGCTCTGCGGTGCCGGGCGTGCCACGGAAGTACTTCTGCGCGACGATGTTGGTGGCGTTCAGCGACCAGGAAACGGGGAACTCGACGCCGAGCTGTTCGAAGGCGACGGTGCCGTCCTTCCAGTTGTTGATGCGCGCATCACGCTTCTCCCACGCGACGAGGTCATAGGGGTGCGTCCCCGGCGTCGTGAACTTGCGAGTGATGCCGATGGTGAGACGCTCTGGCGCGAGAGACATGTTGATCGTTTCCTTTTTTCTCGTGATGTGTGATGTGTGCTTGCGATTGATTGGTACTGCTGGTAATTCGAAACCTGTTAGATAGTGCTGCTGTCAAAACTTTCGGAACTGTCTGTTGGTCGTCTGTTGTGTTCTTCGTTCGCTATCAATTTCACAGCCGTGAACAAACGTCCAAGGGGGTTGGCCGCACCATTGCTGGGGTCTCGAAAGAGACCACAACATGTTGTGTCGAACCTGGCCCCATTGCAGGTTTGCCCACAACTGGTAGGGATTGATTACAGCACTGTAATTCCCCCCTGTCAATCATTCCCAGCCCTCCTCGAACCTCGTTTCGTCCTGATCTTTCTTGGCTTTCGTCAAACCTCGAAAAAGAAATCAAAGTGTCACAAAATGCAACCGACTCCGTCGCAGACCCCCGTCACAGGTCCAGGATCGAAACCCCACGCTGCCGTGAAACGTCTCCGCGCCGTTGCCGGTTGCGCTCCGAAATATACGGCCGTCCCCCTGTGTGGAGGAAGTGGACAACCGTGTGAATTACGGATTTGTTCTGGGGATCAGCCTGTGGACATCCTGGGTACTAGCTGCGGACAACCTCGACCCGAACGGGGATCCCATTCAGTACGGCGTTCCCTGAAAGTGGATCCATCTGGTCGTGGTCCGTAAGCACATTGGAGTTCACACCCGCATAGCGCGTGGCGACGTCGAGTTTGACCCCATCGAGATCGTGCCCCCAGCCGTGCGGCAGGCTGACAACATTCGGACGAATGTCACTCGTGACATCCACCGTGGCGACCACACTCCCGACGCGCGACGTGATGCGAGCAAGCTCGCCTGTCGCAACACCCACACGCTCGGCATCGCTCGGATGCATCTGCAACGTGCAGCGCGGCTTGCCCTTCACCAGCACCTCGATGTTGTGCATCCAGGAGTTGTTGGAGCGCACGTGGCGACGACCCACGAGCATCATCTCCTCGCTCGGTTCGGAGCCCATGAATGCTTCCAGTCGCGAGAGATCCTCCAACAGTGGCTCGGGTGCAAGTTCGACCTTGCCGCTTTGTGTGCGCAACACCTCGGGGATGCGCGGCTCGAGCGGACCGAAGTCGATGCCGTGCGGGTTCTCGCGCAACGTTGCGAGCGAGATGCCCTTCGGGTTCGCGCCGAAGCCATCGCCATACGGACCGCTGCGCAACATCAGGTCCAACATGCGCTCGGGACCGCGTGGCGATGCGACCATGACAGCGCGCGCGATCTCGTCGCGATCACGGCCATGAATTGGTGACGAGGAGTCCTTCAACAAACTGTCGAGCAACGCACCGAAGGTGAAGTCGTCCACGACCTGCGGATCAACATCTGCACCGAGACCTTGGGCGATGCCCGCCAACTTCGCCAGGATCTCCCACTCATCGGGCTGACCCTCGGGCAGTGGAAACACCGCTTCGGAATAGTTGGCCACGTTGCGGATCGAAAACGCAGTGAAGACGAGATCGAAGTGGCTGCGCTCGAGGTGCGACGGCGGGGGAAGGATCACGTCCGCGTGACGCGTCGTTTCATTCAGATAGATGTCGACGGCGACCATGAACTCGAGGCTCTCGAACGCCTCATCCAACTGATCGCTGTTGGGGGTCGACAGCACCGGGTTGCCCGCCACCGTGACCATCGCACGGATCTGACCTTCACCCGGCGTCAGGATCTCTTCGGCCATCACGGCGACTGGATACTCCCCGATCGCCTCGGGGAACTTGCGCACGCGCGAGTGTCCGCGACCGATGCGGAACCCCTTGCCGCGACCCTTCTCTCCGCGTGTAGTCGGGTTGCCCGCTGCCGGCAGTGGGAACATCACCCCGCCCGGGGAATCGAGGTTGCCCGTCAGCGCATTCACGACGTCCACGAGCCACGACGCCGTCGTGCCGAAGCTCACCGTGCAGGTGCCGATGCGTCCGTAGACACACGATGACTCAGCGTCCAGCAATTCCGTGGCGATCCTCCGAATCACGGACGCCTCGATACCGGTCGCTTTCTCGACCGCTTCGGGCGTAAACGGTGCGAGCGCGCGAGAGACCTCATCGATGCCCGGCGTTGTGCGCCGCAGCGTAGATAAAATCGTAGAAGCCGCATCAGA
>JALRJT010000090.1 GCA_023254985.1 Ilumatobacteraceae bacterium
CGTCGAGTCCAGCGACGACGAGCGGGGGGAGCGTCGAATCCATCGCGAGCGCAGCAACGAGTCGCTCGAGGTTCTTGCGTGGCTCGAGTGTGCCGACGAACAACAGATACTCGCTCGGCAACGACAACTTCTCGCGCACACGAACTCGATCATCCTCAGTCACTGCAACAGATCGAACTCCGAGTGGCACGAACCGCAGTCTCTCTTCACTGAACCCGAGGTCACGCAGATCGTTCAACGTGGCCGTCGAGGAGCACAACACCTTTGCAGCTCGTGACTTCAGCGCGGCGATACTCCGGCGAAAGACGCGATTGCCACGGGCGGTGAAGAACTGCGGGTAGTGCAGGAACGCCACGTCGTGCACCGTTGCCACCATCGGACGCTTGGTCGCGAGCGGGATGAGCGTCGTGCAATGCACGAGATCAGCATCCGGCCACACGGATTCGACCCGCGGACGGTTGAAACGCAATGACGCCTCATACAGCCACGGAGCGCGCAGGGACAGTCCTGCGACGTCCATCGAGACGTCGAAATTCACCGACGGATCCTCGTGGTGCGTTCCCGACACACCGAGCAACGTCACATCGGGACGAACGTCTGGCATCGCACGTGCTACTTCGAGCGCAGCAACGGCGGTCCCTCCGGGCACGCGATGCCAGCACTGCTCAAGCGTGTAGGCGACGCGCATCCCTTCCATTGTGCCAAACGGGATATCGTTCTAGTCGTGACATCGCAGTCTGCGCCCACGTATTGGGCGAATCGAACCGTCGTCGTCACCGGTGGCAACGGATTCCTCGGATCGAAGGTCGTGGCTCGTCTGCGCAACTTCGGCGCAAACGTCATCGCGCCACGTTCGACGGAGGCCGACCTCACCATCGCAGGTGTCGCGGAACGGTTGTTTCGCACGCACCAACCGAGCCACGTCATCCATCTCGCAGCGCGCGTTGGTGGTATCGGCTACAACATGGTCGCACCCGCGCAGTTGTATTTGGACAACATGGTGATGGGGCTCCACACAATCGAAGCCGCCCGCACGTGTGGCGTCGAAAAGACCGTCATCTTGGGCACCGTGTGCAGTTATCCGAAGTTCACTCCAGTGCCGTTCCGCGAAGAATCGATCTGGGACGGATTCCCCGAAGAGACGAACGCGCCGTACGGCATCGCCAAGAAGGCGATGCTCGTGCATGCGCAAGTGAACGAGGCACAATACGGCCAGCAGTTCGCCTTCGTGATCCCGACAAACCTCTACGGACCTGGCGACAAGTTCCATGAATCGGTGAGCCACGTCATCCCCGCACTCATCAAGAAGTGCGTCGAGGCCAAAGAGCGAGGCGACGACAAGGTGAGCGTGTGGGGAACCGGCACGGCAAGCCGCGACTATCTCTATGTCGAGGATGCAGCTGAAGCCATCGTGCTCGCCGCACAACTGCGAACCTCGACCGAACCGATGAACCTCGGCAACAACCGAGAGGTCACAATCCGCGAGACCGCAGAAACGATTGCCCGCGTGGTCGGCTTCACCGGCGAACTCGTCTGGGATCCGAG
>JALRJT010000151.1 GCA_023254985.1 Ilumatobacteraceae bacterium
GGTAACGGCATCGACCCGTCGTGGTATGCCGGAACCAAGCTCGAAAAGTGGGGCGACAAGGAGTGGCTCGAGTTCGGTATCCAGGGTCGCAAGTGGACGTTGTCGCAGTTCCTCCACGGCGAGCAGGGTGCACTCATCTGCACTGCAAAGATCACCGAGACGGTGCCCTGGTACGACGCGAAGTTGTACGCAAGCACCCAGGTTGTCGACGAAGCTCGTCACGTGGAAGTGTTCGCTCGTTACCTCGACGAAAAGCTCGGCGGCGGCTACCAGGTAAACACTCACCTCGGGATGTTGCTCGACGACATCGTGAACGACTCGCGCTGGGACCTCACTTACCTCGGCATGCAGATCATGGTCGAGGGCCTCGCCCTCGCCGCGTTTGGCTACCTCCACCAGCTCACCACCGAGCCACTCCTCAAGCACCTGTTGCGTTATGTGATGAGCGACGAGGCGCGTCATGTGGCCTTCGGTGTTCTCAGCTTGAAAGAGGTCTACGACGGCATGAGTGATGCCGAGATGAAAGAGCGCCAAGAGTTCGCCTATGAGGCGAGCATCCGCATGCGCGATCGTTTCCTCCAGCAAGAGGTCTGGCACCACATGGGCGTCGATCCCAAGACGGTCATCCCGCTCATGATCAACGACCCAGGACGTAAGTTCTTCCAGCAACTGCTGTTCTCCAAGATCGTGCCGAACTGTAAGAAGCTTGGCTTGCTCGAGCGCAACGATGCATGGCTGCGTCACCGCTTCGAGGAGATGGGCGTCATTCAGTTCGAGGACCTAGAGAACACCGGCGAGGAATACCTCAAGTTCGAAATCGGCTCAGAGGCCCAAGCAGCCAACTAGGTCCGCACTTCGGCGGTCACACGGTCGCTGAGTAGTCTGAGGAGTCATGGCACGCTTCGGTCGGGTCGTCACCGCGATGGTGACGCCATTTCATCCTGATGGCTCGCTCAATCTCGATGGCGCGCGCCGTCTTGCCAAGTGGCTGCAGGACAACGGCAATGATGGTCTCGTCATCGCCGGCACGACGGGTGAGTCTCCGGTGCTCACCGACGATGAACGTCTGTCACTCCTCGAAGCAGTCATCGGTGCGGTCACGATTCCCGTCATCGCGGGCACGGGCACGAACGACACCGCACATTCGATTCACCTGACGAAGGAAGCCACCGCGCTAGGCGCGGCCGGCATCCTTGCCGTCACGCCGTATTACAACCGTCCGTCGCAAGTCGGCATCGAGGCGCACATGCGCGCCATCGCCGGCGCGACGTCGTTGCCTGTCGTCGTCTATGACATCCCCGTGCGCACGGGTCGCAAGATCTCGACTGCGGTCTTGCTCCGCCTGGCGCGCGAGGTTTCCAACGTCGTTGCGTTGAAAGACGCTGCTGGAAGTCCTGCGGAATCAGCCGTGCTGATGTCGCAGGCACCGGCACACTTCGAGCTGTACAGCGGTGACGACAACATGACGCTGCCGTTCCTGTCGATCGGCGGCTGCGGCGTGATCGGTGTGGCTACGCACTGGAGCGCGACCGACCATCAAGAGATGTTCGACTGCTGGGAACGAGGCGACGTCGTCGGTGCGCGAAGCGTGAACGCTCGACTGCTCGAGAGCTTCGCCTACGAGACCGGTGACGACAACCCGAATCCGCTGCCGAGCAAGGTGATGATGAATCTGCTCGGTCTCGATGTCGGCGAGGCTCGCTTGCCGATGGGTCCGCCACCCGCGGGCCTCGCGGAGCGCGCGCAGAAGGTGCTCGACAACCTGCGCGCGGCACGTTCGGCAACTCGCTGATGGCCAAAGACGTCCGCATCATCTTCCTCGGTGGTCTCGGCGAGATCGGTCGCAACTGCATGGTCGTCGAACACGACGATCGGTTGTTGCTCATCGATTGCGGTCTCATGTTTCCCGATCCCGACATGCACGGGATCGACCTCGTGTTGCCCGACTTCACGTGGTTGCGCGACAACGCGCACCGCATCGAGGCGTGCGTGGCCACACACGGTCACGAGGATCACGTCGGCGGGCTGCAGTTCCTGTTGCGCGAGTTGTCGTTTCCGATCTACGGCTCGCAAGTCACCCTCGGTCTCGCGCGGCACCGCATCGAGGAAGCGGGTCTGCTCGGCAACACCGAACTGATTCCCGTCGTCGACAACGAGCGTCGTTCGATTGGACCGTTCGATGTCGAGTTCATCCCGGTCACGCACTCGGTCCCACACGCGCACGCGATTGCACTGCACACGCCACAAGGCGTCATCGTGCATTCGGGGGACTTCAAGATCGACCTCACGCCAGTTGACGACCGCCGAACCGATCTCGCACGACTCGGCGCGCTCGCAGCGGGGGACGGAATCCGCTTGCTGATGCTCGATTCGACGAATGCCGAGGAGCGCGGTTCAGCGCCGTCGGAGCGCAGCGTCGGCGTGGTGCTGCGTCAATTGTTCGATGAGCACCGTCATCAGCGCATCATCACTGCGAGTTTCGCAAGCCACATCCATCGCGTGCAGCAGATCGCCGAGGCCGCGGTGGATGCCGGCAGGGTAGTGGCCACGCTCGGACGGTCGATGGTCAACAACGTGCGCATGGCTCGCGAGCTCGGATTGATCCGGATGCCCGACAAGTGTTTCGTCGATATTGAAGACATCGACGACTATCCACCCGAGAAGGTGTGTGTCATCTCGACGGGTTCACAGGGCGAGCCAATGGCGGCGCTGTCGTTGCTTGCGCGCGGGGACTCCAAGTTCGTCAAGGTCGGACCGCAGGACACGGTGATCTTTTCGAGCCACGCGATCCCGGGCAATGAGTCCAATGTCAATCGCGTGATCGATGGACTCTTGCGAGCCGGCGCCAACGTCGTGCACTCGGGAATCGCCGATGTGCATGCCACCGGGCACGCCCAGGCCGAAGACTTGAAGATGTACTTGTCGATCACTGAACCGGAGTGGTTCGTGCCGATCCACGGCGAGTACCACCACATGGTGGCCAATTCTCGTCACGCCCAGACGATGGGGGTGCCCGAGTCGCGTGTGGTGTTGTGTGAGGACGGCGACGTCATCACCATCACCGATGACGGGATCGAGCGCACCGACCGCGTACCAGCAGGCATGTTGTACGTGGATGGCATCGTCGGCGACGTCGGTCAGGGCGTCTTGCGCGATAGGAAAGTTCTTGCTGAAGAAGGCGTCGTAGTCGTCGTCGTGACGGTTGACGTTGGCGCGGCAGAGGTGCTCGTTGGCCCCGAGATCATCACCCGAGGATGGGTCTACGCGCCCGAGGCCGAAGACCTGATCGGGGAGGCGTGCGACGCGGTGTCGACCGCCGTTGAACGGGCACTTGAAAATGGCACGCGAGACGTCGATGCACTCGAAAAGGAAGTTCGTCGCGCGGCAGGCAAGTTCGTCTCAGAGCGCACGAAGCGACGCCCGATGATCGTGCCGGTGGTCATGGAGGCCTGAGGCCCGAGCACTACGACAGCTTGAGGAAGAGCTTCTCTACTTCTTCTACCGAGTATCCGGCTTTGGCTGACTTGCGGGGATTCTCCATGCACGAGGACAGGCCTGACGCGAGCAGCTTGAAACCCACTTGGTCGAGTGCCTTCGACGCTGCAGCCAATTGGGTGACGATGTCGCGGCAGTCGCGATCCTCATTGAGCATCGCTTGGAGTCCGCGGATCTGGCCTTCGATGCGACGGAGGCGGGTGTGGAGTTCGCCCTTGACGTCAGCCGAGAGTTCCATACCTATTTCTTCAGCCAGGAGAACATCGACTTCTTCTCGCCGCTCGGGGCGGACGCACACTGGCACCGCTCGGCCTGCGGAATGTGTCCGAGGACTTGTTCGACGTGGGCTCCGCAACCGGCCCACGTGGGTCGCTTGCAACGGTTACATTCAACTTGTCTGCACATACCCCCTAGGGTATCATGGAGACATGACCTCGTCAAACCTGATCTTCAAGCAGTACTACCTCGGGTGTCTTTCCCAGGCGAGCTATCTCATCGGGGATCGCTCGACGGGCAGGGCGGTGGTGGTCGATCCGTTGCGCGACATCGAGCAGTACCTTGCAGATGCTCGTGAGATGGGCTTGACGATCGAGGCGGTGTTCGAGACGCACTTTCATGCGGACTTCCTCTCGGGCCATCTCGAGCTTGCGAAGGCAACTGGTGCGCAGATCGTCTACGGCGCCGCAGCAGCAGATCGCGTTGGCTTCCCGATTCGGGCGATGCATGACGGCGAACATCTCTCCCTCGGGGGAGTCGACCTCGAAGTGCTGTCTACTCCCGGACACACGCCCGAGTCGATCTGCATCGTCGTTCGAGAAGATGTACCAAACGGTGTGCCATATGGCGTGTTGACCGGCGACACCTTGTTCATCGGTGACGTGGGGCGTCCCGATCTGTTGTCCAGTGTCGGCGTCACGGCGAACGATCTCGGTCGTCAGTTGTACACCTCGCTGCACGACAAGTTGATGGTGTTGCCCGATGCGACCAAGGTTTACCCGGCGCACGGCGCAGGTTCTGCCTGTGGCAAGAACCTCTCGACCGAGACGGTGTCCACGATCGGCGAGCAGCGACGCACGAACTATGCACTCGCGCCGATGTCGGTGGAGGCCTTCGTTGAGGCCGTCACGCAGGGTCAAAGCGCAGCGCCGATGTATTTCATGTTCGCGGCCAACCGCAACAGGGAGGCACACGACTTGTTGCCGAACGACGTGACCGTTGCATCGCTCACGATGGAAGAGCTTCTCGCGCGGATGGACGATGGTGCGGTGGTCATCGACACGCGCGAGGGAGCGGACTTTGCACTTGGCCACGTGCGTGGTTCGATCAACGTCGGGCTGAGTGGTCGATTCGCTGAATACGTCGGCCAGGTCGTCAAACCCGGCACTCCGATCGTGCTCATCGGCGATGAGGGCACGAGCCGCGAAGCGACGATCCGCCTCGCTCGAATCGGTTTCGACACCGTCGTTGGTGCACTCGAGTCTCCACTTGCGAGTTTCCTGCGCCGCCAAGACGTGATCGAGCAGTCGTCGAGACTGACGTTCGATTCATTCGCGGAGCGGATCGCCTCCGTGCGGGAAGTCGTGACCGTCGACGTGCGCAATCCTGGTGAAGTCGAACTCGGCACGGTGCCGGGCTCACGCAACATTCCGATCGCCCAGTTGTTCGACCGCGTCGAAGAACTCGACCGTGGTGCACCGATCGTCGTGTTCTGTGCTGGTGGCTATCGCTCGATGATCGCAGCCAGCCTGCTGCGCTCGAAGGGATTCACTGACGTCTCCGATGTGATCGGTGGCTACGGCGCGTGGGCCGACAAGAACTTGCCCACGACGCTCCCGGCGATCTCAGTCGATGATCTGGCGGCGAAGCGTGATTCGTTCGTCGTCGTCGACGTGCGCGAGGATGATGAATGGGAGCAGGGCCATCTCGAAGGGTCGCTGCACATTCCGATGGCGAACTTGCCGGCAAGGCGAGGTGAGATTCCGACGGCTGGTCGCATCGCATGTTTGTGTCGCAGCGGCAATCGTTCGGCGAAGGTGACGGCGTGGTTGCTCGCCAACGGTTTCGATGCATGCAACGTGACCGGCGGAACGCTCGCCTGGGACGAGCGAGGGTTTCCCTTCGTCATCGGCGCGCAGGCCTAGCCCCATACGGGGTATTCCCGATTCGGGGGTGACCCCGGGAGTACCGTTGGTTCATGGCATCCAAGCCCCGAAAGGGCTCCGTTTCGTCGCGCCCCAAGGCGGCCTCACCTCGGCGCCATGTCGCGCGCTCGCACGGCTTGGATGACGACCTCGACGAGATCCACGACTATCGACGGGAGAGGCGCCCGTCGCTCATCAAGACGGTGATCGCCGGGCGGGAGCACGAGTTCGGCGGGATTGCCTTGGTGTGCCTCGGAATCGTGCTTTGCCTGTCCATCTATCTCCATGTGGCTGGGCCCCTCGGCCGCGGCTTGGACACGATGTTTGCCTTCTTCCTCGGTCTCGGACGCTTCATTGCTCCGATCGGATTCATTGCTGGCGGAATCGCCCTCATGAAACGGGCCACGCTGGAGCATCGCATTCGAGTCACCTTTGGGATCGTCACGCTGATCGTCGCTGAGTTGTCGATTGCACACGTCTTGATCGCAACGACCGACGTCTCTTCGCTGCGTAACGCCGGCGGAGCTATCGGTTGGCTACTTGGCGCACCGCTCAGTCGGATGACTACCGACGTGGTGAGCGTGCTCATCTTGCTCACCGTGATGTTCTGCGCGGTGCTGTTGATCACCGGGAACAATCCCGTCGAGTTGTATCGACGAATCTCTGCGTGGGCCAACGGTGTGTCGGCGAGCGCACGCCGTGCGTCTCGTCATAACGAGATCGACGAGTCGGAGTTTGAAGACGACGATCGTCGTGGACCAGAGTTCTACGACATCTCACTCGATGAGGAATTCGGCTCGCGTCACGAAGAAGCAGAAGAGCGTCCACGTCGCGAGCGCAAGAAGCGTAAGGAGCGTCGCGAAGCCCCAGCGCCGAGTCCCGCTCCGTCGCTCACCCCGACCGCCAAGCAGGTGTTGAAGGCCGAGCCGCAACAGATGCCACTCGGTCCAGGAGCCCAGCCGAGCGTGTGGAGCCTGCCGAATCTCGATCTGCTCACCGTCACGCGACATGAAAAGGCCGATGAGCGCCTCGTACGTGACCGTGGCGAACTGCTCGTCAACGCACTCAAGGAACACAACGTCGAGACCGAACTCGTCGGTTACACCCGCGGGCCGACGGTTACCCGCTACGAGCTGTCTCTCGGTGGTGGTGTGAAGGTCGCGAAGGTGACCTCGTTGTCGAAAGACATCGCCTACACGATGGCGGCAACCGACGTGCGCATCTTGGCGCCGATCCCGGGCAAGTCAGCCATCGGTATCGAAGTGCCGAACGCGCAGCGTGAACTCGTTTCGCTCGGTGACTTGATGGTGTCGTCCGAAGCACGTTCCGCGATGCACCCTCTCGATGTCGGCGTCGGCAAGGACATCGCCGGTCGTTCGGTGTTCCTCAACATCTCCACGACTCCGCACATGCTGATCGCTGGTACGACCGGCGCAGGTAAGTCGAGTGCGATCAACTGCATCATCACCTCGATCCTGATGCGCTCGACACCAGACCAAGTGCGCCTCATCTTGATCGACCCGAAGCAGGTCGAGATGGCGCAGTACGCACGATTGCCACACCTCTTGACGCCACCGGTGACGAACCCCAAGAAGGCCGCGAATGCCCTCGGCTGGGCGGTGAAGGAAATGGAGCGTCGCTACGACTTGCTGGTCGAAGCCGGCTTTCGTGACATCGTCGGGTACAACGCCGCATACGACCGCGGTGACTTGAACGAAGAGTCCGTCGAAGGAAGTCAGTTCGCCCGCATGCCCTACATCCTCGTCGTCGTGGATGAGTTGAACGACCTCATGATGGTGGCTGCGCGTGACGTGGAGGAGTGCATCACCCGCATCGCCCAGAAGGCGCGCGCAGTCGGCATTCACCTCATCGTGGCGACGCAGCGTCCGAGCGTGAACGTCATCACTGGTGTGATCAAGGCGAACATCCCTGCACGCATGGCGTTTGCTGTGTCGTCGCTGACCGACAGCCGAGTGATCTTGGATCAACCTGGTGCGGAGAAGTTGATCGGTAAGGGTGACATGCTGATGCTCCCCTTCTCTTTAACCCTTCCCCAAATATTCAAAAATATAAATGGATGTTTGGTTTCTTGGCAGAAACACTTAGAGGAACTCATAAAGATAATACTCTTCATACCATTGAACTTAAAAGAAATTTTTTTATTTCTATTTATTAATCCACCTGTTTCTATTCTATAACTTTGAGTCATTAAGCAATTTCTTCGTTGCGTTCGGCAATCATTGAATCCTGAAGTGACGCTTTTACGAAGTCCATGTGTGCCTCAACCGCGGCGCGTGCGGCTGTGGGATCACGTTCTTGGATCGCGGTATTGATCGCCTTGTGTTGG
>JALRJT010000086.1 GCA_023254985.1 Ilumatobacteraceae bacterium
CACTTCTTCGTCACGCTCGCCATCTTCCTCGTACTCTTCAAGAAGCGCCCCGATGTGTTCGGCCAATGGCGCAACACGCTTGCGGCAATGACCGGTCTCGCACTCATCGGTTTCGTCCTCTTTCCACTCATGCCACCGCGCCTGCTCGACGAGCCGTGCCCGGATCTCGGCAAGGGCGGTGCGTGCATCGAACATGAACTGCGTAACTACAACGGTGCCGAGAACTTTGGATTCGTTGACACGATCGCCGAGTTCGGTGGACCGTGGGCCTTCGATCAAGGACCTGGCGCAACGTTGTCGAATCAGTACGCGGCGATGCCGTCTCTGCACATCGGTTGGTCTACATGGTGCGTGTTTGCGATGTGGCCACTCGCCCGCCGTCGTTGGATTCGAACGCTGCTCTTCCTCTACCCCGCGACCACGCTTTTGTGCATCGTCGTCACCGGTAATCACTTCTGGTTGGACGGTCTCGGTGGCCTGATCGTGTTCGCAGTGGGATTCGTCATCGGCACGTGGCTCCATCGCATGAATCACCGCCGACTTGATGCGAGGATGGCTTCTCACCCCACGATGTGACGCGGGTAGCGTGGTGAGCCATGGCGCTCGCCGACATCACACAACCCAGCGACCTCCAGGGTCTGTCGAGCGCACAGTTATATGAATTGGCCGACGAGATTCGTCGGTTCGTCGTCGATGCGGTCTCTGAAACTGGTGGCCACCTGGGGTCGAACCTCGGTGCCGTCGAGCTGACGCTTGCCCTGCATCGCGCCTTTGAGTCCCCCAAGGACGCAATCCTGTGGGACACGGGCCATCAGGCCTACGTCCACAAGATCGTCACTGGACGCCAAGAAGGCTTCACGAAGCTCCGCCAAGCGGGTGGAATCTCGGGATATCCAAGCCGCGAGGAGAGCAAGCACGACTTCATCGAAAATAGCCACGCCTCCACGGTGCTCAGTTACGCCTACGGTCTCGCCGTCGCGCGCGACTCGGGCCAGCGCAAAGACCTCCGCAACATCGTCGCGGTGATCGGCGACGGCTCCATGACCGGCGGAATGGCCTACGAGGCGCTCAACAACCTCGGCCACAGCGGCAAGCGCGTGATCATCGTGTTGAACGACAACGGTCGTTCGTATGCGCCGACTATCTCCAATCTCACGCAGGCTGGCACCTCAGAGGCACCAACGAACAACACAGGTCCCGTCGAGCGCTTGACCGAGACTCTGTCGCATAAGTTGACCGACATTCGACTCAACCCCGTGTACGTCCGACGCCAACGCAAGCTCGAGAAGTTCTTGAAGGATCTCCCACTCATCGGTCCTCAGGCTGAGCGCGGGCTCGAGGCAATCAAGGCAGGCGTGCGTGAGTTCCTCCAGCCACCTGCATTCTTCGAGGCACTCGGCGTGCGCTACATCGGCCCAATCGATGGCCACGACATCGAAGCTCTCGAACACGCCTTCGATTCGGCGAGCCAGCGCGTCGAGGAAGGCCCGATCGTGATCCACGTGATCACACAGAAGGGTCGCGGTTATCTTCCCGCCGAAGATGACGACGAAAAGCACCTCCACGACGCACCGGTGTTTGACCCAGCCGTCGGACCACCGAAGTCGGGACCGACCGGTTACACGCAGGCATTTGCCACCACGTTGATCGACCTCGCACAGGACGACTCGCGCATCATGGCGATCACCGCTGCGATGCCTGGCCCGACCGGACTCATTGCGTTCGAGCAACACATCCCCGACCGCTTCTTCGATGTAGGCATCGCCGAGCAACACGCGGTGACCGCAGCTGC
>JALRJT010000144.1 GCA_023254985.1 Ilumatobacteraceae bacterium
AGGCGACGTCGAACACCATCACGATCACGGTCACCAAGGCCAATCAGACGATCACCTTCGCTGACCCAGCAGATCGCAACTTCTCGACCTCATCGTTCACCCTTGCTCCGACGTCCTCGTCAGGTCTCGGGGTGACGCTCATTTCCGCCACGACGGGCGTCTGCACGGTCGATGGGTTCACCGTGACGATGGTCTTCAGTGGAACGTGTTCGCTCACCGCATCGCGTGCAGAGTCGGCGAACTACAGCGCGGCAACTGACGTGACACAGTCCTTCGAGATCGCGGCCGTAATCCCGTATGCACCGACGATCACCCAGCTGACGGCGAGCGACCGTGCAATCTCGGTGTTGTTCACCACGGGCAACTCTGGTGGATCCGCGCTCACCAACCACGAATACTCGATCGACAACGGCGTCACGTGGGTCGCCTGGCCGATCGGCTCCACGAGCTCGCCCCTCAACATCGCGGGACTCACCAACGGCGTGGAGTACCAGGTCAAGATTCGGGCGATCAACGCGATCGGTACCGGTCCTGAGTCGAACATGCTCGCGGTCACCCCGGTTGCGCCAGTTGTACTCGTTGGTCCGACCACGACCACCATCGACCCGACGACCACGACGTCGACGATCATCGAGTCGACGACGACCACCATCTTCACGACGACGACGGTCACGCTCGCACCGAATCGCCGCCAGACGACGACCACGGTCGCGCGCCGTGCGATCACCACGACGACGATCACCCGTGGCAGCCGAACCACGACGACCACTCGTGCCACGACGACCACGACATCGACGACCACGACGCTCTTCGATCGCATTCCACCTGGCATCCGTCGCCCATCTCCGTCGACGACCACGGCCGGAGTGACCGTGCGTCCACAGACACCATCTACGACCACCTCAGTAGTTGGCTCGCAGACTCCGACGAGTGTGCGCACTCCATCTGGCGTCATCGTTCGTCCACAGAACCCATCCACAACTTCGGCAACTGGTTCTGTGTCAACCACCGCATCGACAACGACGTCGGTGCTGGCATCCGACCGAGTGACGTTGCGTCCGCAGTCAGATTCGACCGTGGCGTCAGTCGCTCCGTCGACGACTGCAGTTGCACTTGCGCCGCTCGTGCCCGAGGTGACGACGATTGAATCGACGACCACGACGATCTTTGTGCCCGAGACGGTCCCTGCCAAGCTTGCACCAGCGAACGGCGCGTCGGTTGTTGGCGGCGAGATTGCCAACATCGTGTGGTCGCAAGTCGATCAACAGCAGATGAAGGCCGAGGTCGGAGACTCGACTCTGATGATGGCTGCGATCTCACCGTCGGGTGAGCGCCAGCCTCTGTTGCCGAACGGTTCACTTGCGTACGTCCCAGGATCGACGACGCGTGTCGACGGCGCGGGAATGCTCCCTGGCTCAAAGGTCGAAGTGTGGATGCACTCGACGCCGACCTTGCTCGGTGTCGCCACCGTCGGCGCAGATGGAGTCTTTGCTCAGGTGTTCCAGGTGCCTACGTTGATCGAGCACGGTAGCCACAAGCTGCAGGTCGTCGGTGTGTCGCCCGCTGGTGAGGAGATGGTCATTGCACTCGGTGTCACCGTCACCGATCAGGCGACGATCGAGAAGGCGAAGGCAGGGGAGATGTCGGTGACTGAGGCCGACATGCTCGCGCACCCAGGTGTGACCGGACTGTCCACGATGTCAGATGATTCTGCCAACAGTGTGTTGCTCCTCTTGATCCTCATTGTGTTGCTCCTGGCAGCGGTTTCCTTCGACCGCCTCGTCGTCGTGCCGCGACGCCGCTCCTTCGCGGATCGTGTGTCGAGCGCGACACCATGGCTTGTGCACGCACAGCCGGTGCGAATGGCGACACACGGTCTTGGACTCCTCGTCGGACTCGGGGCACTCGTCAGCACGGATGGCCAGGTCGCGGCACCGACGGCGCTGTGGCTCGGCATCCTGGTGGTGCTCGGCATCTTGGATTCGATTGGTGCGCTCGTAGCGCTCGCGACCTGGGCGAGCGTCTTCGTCGCCACTGGTCGTGTGAACTCGCTGACCGAACTGAGCGTGGTCGTCCTCGTTGGCGCGATCGTGATGCTCCCGCTGGCATCCGCCGAAATCCTGCGACCACGCGGCAATGGTCGTTCGCAGCGCGTGGGAACGGTCGCCCAGATCGTGGTGTCGGCTGCGATGGCGTCGCTCATGACCGTGGTCTTGACGTGGCTGCTCGTCGCCGGTTCAGACGTTCGCTTTGCGGCAGCCGAGTACGTCACTGAGATCGGGGCCGCAGCGGCGTTCGCAGCGATTGCCAGGTTTGCACTCGTGTCGAAGATGAACCCGTTCGCGTTGCGACATGCACGTGAGGTCCCACTTGCATACTTCGTCGCGATCTTCGGTGTCGTTGCAATCGCTCACGTGTCGGTGGATCTCGACGTGACCAACGTCGTCGGAGTGTTGGTCGTCGCAGGACTGCTCGCGGCGTCGACGGGTGCGTTCAGGTTCGTGATGGCGCCGCGCATACTCTCGCGACTCGCGCTCGTCGGCGTCGTCGCCCTCACCGTGACCTCGGGGGCAATCTCCTTCGGCAGTAATGAAGTCGAAGAGATCGTCCTCGAGCAGGATGCGACGGCGATCGATTCAATGAAGATCGTTGGCGAGACGAGTGCCTTCATTGACGGCATCCCACACATCTTCGTTGCTGGATCGATTCGTCCGGGCGAGGTCGTCTATGTCAACGGTGCCGTTGGCATGACGCTGACCATCGCCTCGGTCCGGACCGATGGAACCCTGATCCCGCTCACGTCAGACGGAACGATCCAACTCATTCGCGGGCACTCGGTGTCAATCACCGGCACGGGTTTCGCTGCCGACGAAGACGTCAACGCGTGGCTCTTCTCCGATCCGATCCTCGTCGGCAACACGCGTACGAGTGGCAAGGGCACCGTCCGCGACAGTTTCGTCGTGCCCGCCGTGACGACGAACGGGAACCACACGCTGCAGATTCGTCTCGTCTCACCAGAGGGCAAGATCGTCAACTTCGGCCTGCCGGTGGTCGTGGTTGAGGACGTGGCCGACGGGGGAGCATGAGCGAAGACTACGCAGTGCGCGAGTTTCACTCACTGCGTAGTCTTGCGTCGTGGCATTCTTCCGACGAGAGCGTAAGTCCGAATCGAGCGACGTCACGGGCGTTGATCAGACGCCACAGCTTTCCCTCGAGCAGATGCGCCTTGCGATGAACGCCCTTCCGATGGGTGTCGTCATCGTGTCCAAGGACGGCCAGAGTCGCTGGACGAACTCCGCCGTCGAAGACCTGCTTGCCCAAGGTTCGGTCGATGTCGAGCGCTTCAACAAGCACGTGGATGCACTGGCTGCTGTCGCACTAGGCGGAGAATCACGAGAGGAGCACGTGGAGTTCGGCGATCCGGCCGTGCGAATGTTCGAGATGGTCAGCGCCCCGCTCACCGATGGTGGAGGAGCGGTCATCGTCTACGACGAGACGAAGCAGGTGATGACCGATCGAGTGCGAACGGACTTCGTCGCCAACATCAGCCACGAACTGCGCACGCCGATCGGTGCCGTGTCACTGATGGCCGAGAACTTGATGGCCGCGACCGAGGACACCGACGTCGCACGGATGGCGTCGGTGATCTTCACAGAAGTCACCCGCCTGAACGACACCGTCGGCGACCTCTTGGAACTCGCTCGAATCGAGTTCGACGGGCTCGCCAACACCCAAGAGGTCGACCTCGTCAAGGTTGTGGAAGAGGCGACGGGACGATTGCGTTCGGCGGCACTCGCCAAGTCAGTGATGATCTCGATCGAGAACTACCCGCAGGTGATGATCATGGCAGATCGCGCGCAGCTCGTGTCAGCCATTAGCAACTTGCTCGACAATGCGATCAAGTTCAGCCCCAATGGCTCGATCGTCAAGATCTCGATCGAGGTGCTCGATGACCAGGTGAAGATCGTCGTATCAGACAACGGTCCGGGTATCAGGGGGGAGCATTTGACGCGAATCTTCGAGCGGTTCTATCGAGTGGATGACGCGCGCAGCCGCTCAACCGGTGGCACGGGACTGGGACTCGCGATTGTGCGCCATATCTCGTTGTTGCACGGCGGTGATGTGAGTGCCGAGTCGACACTCGGCGAGGGATCGCGATTCACGCTCACGCTGCCGTTGCGTCAGATCGGGAACATGGGAGAATCGGAGGACTGATGCGCATCCCCGACGGACTTCGATACTCGCCTGATCACCTGTGGGTACTCGTGGATGGGGAACAAGCGCGCATCGGCATCACCGACCACCATCAGGACGCGCTCGGAGAAATCGTGTTCGCCAAGTTGCCGCAAGTGGGTGACTCAGTTCTCGTGGGCCAGGCCGCAGCAGAGGTCGAAAGTTCGAAGAGCGTGAGCGACATCTACGCGCCGATCTCGGGTTCAGTCGTGGGGGTTAACGAACGGCTCGTGGACTCACCGGGACTGCTCAATTCGGACCCATACGGTTCGGGGTGGTTGTACGACGTGATGATGTCGTACGACGAAACCTTGGAACAACTCCTGACGCCGGATGAGTACCGAGCCCTCGTCGGGGACTAGTCGGTGAAAAACTTCCAGGAATAGATCCGGATCTGGTCCGGGTTTTTGGTCGGCCAAAACTTCACCTTGCCAGTGTGTTCGCCTTGCTTGAGTTCGGTGATTGCTGCACCCTCTTGAGGCAAAAAGCTGATCGTGAAGTTGCCCGGGTCGTAGATGGCCGTCGGGGGAAGGTCGATTTGTGCACCCGGAGCCGGGGCTGTTCCCGAGGTGACGAGTTCATCCAAGCGAGTCGTTGGCATCTCAACGTCGTCGATGAACAACGTGGCTTCGTAGCCCTCGACGAAGTCGACGATGATCTGAGATTGACGCAACACGCGTTCGTTGTTGCCAGGCGAGATGCCCTCGATGGCGTCGGGAAGGTTCGAGGCCTCCTTGCCGGTGAGGCCCACTCGCGCACCCATGATGAAGAGCACGAGACCGAAGGAAATTCCCATACTCGCGAGCAACATTTTCGTGTCGATGCGCTTGCGCGGAGTCGAATTCACCCCCATATTCTCGCTGATGGAAGGTCGTGATGGGCATTCGGGCCCGCGCTTTGCCCGCTAGGTTTATGTCACTCATGGCAGACCTCGACCAGCTGGTCGGAGCCGATCTGGCCCGCCGATATCGCCTGACGACCCTCAGATCGGGTTCATCAACTTCGCACGTATTCGATGCGCTGGACTCGCGTGATGGTTTGCAGGTGATCGTCAGAATGGCGACGGCCGAGTCTCTCGTCGACCTCAATGCCGGTGTGTTGAATGCGGGCGATGCGGCCGAGTTGTTCAAGCGCCAGACTCAAATGCTGGCTTCGCTGCACCACCCGGCAATTGCCCAGATTCTTGACTGGGGAACTGAGGTCATCGGTGGGGTGCTGTACGTGTTCACAGTGGTCGAGCACTTTCCAGGGGGGACGCTCCGTGAATTCCTCGATCGCGGGCGACGACTGACCGCCCCACAGGCACTCGTCGTCGGTCTCGACGTTTGTCGAGCGTTGCACATGATCCATACGAAGGGCTGGGTGCACGGCGACGTGCGACCAGCAAACATTTTCTTGGGTGGAGACGGTCGAGTACGGCTCGCAGGGCTGGGTCAGAAGCGAGTAACGACTGCAGAGTCGATGAGCCTCGAGCAGAGTTTCTATGCCGCACCCGAGGTTGCCGTTGGTGGTCAGCCCGACGTGAAGAGCGACGTCTATTCACTTTCTCTCACGTTGCTGGAGCTCGTCACGGGTTCAGTGCCGTTTGCGAGCGACACCGTGGCGAGCACACTTGCTGCGCGCGTCGATGAGTTGTTGCCAGTGTCTGCCGATCTCGGACCAGTTGCTGCTCCACTCGAACGAGCGGCGAGACCGTCCCCAGATGATCGAGCGAGTGCGCTCGAGTTCGGCAAAGCGCTGGCGGCGATCGCGGGTCGTTTGCCGCTGCCCGAACCGATCGTTGAGTTTGCAACCGACAGGCGATTTGAATTCCAATTGGTGTAAGTCGAACGATTTGAACTATATGATGCAGAAGCGTCTTCCTCGCACTGAAGCCAAGCATCAAGACGGGGTGAATTGGCCGTATATTTGGTGGCCATTTCGTTGATGTAGTGGTTTACACGCTGCTGGATATAGGGTTTGTAAAAAAAGTTCCGAACTCCGGCAAGATTGCCGATAAAAGGGGCGTTTGCATTTCCAAATGTCAAATCTGAGTCCCATTGGATAAGCATCCACTTTCCGGTATCAGCCCGGCGTAAAAAGTATCCGTTTTTTCCGCGGTCACGCGTCAGGGTATCCCAATCATCACACCAGCCTCGAACAACTGCATTTGCAGCCATCATTTCGATATCGGCTGTCCGTTCAATTTCTGAACGAGTAAACACATTATCACCGACCATTTTTGTCCAGCTGATGAAGGATGAAAAATCAGATTCTGTCTCTCTGGATCGCTTGATCCATTCCGAGCTATAACGTTCAAATTCATCAGTGTCTTTATACACCCAAGAGGCCGTCGCCGAAACCACAACGGTGTCTGATCTGCTAACCACAGAGGGGTTTGATTTCGATAAAGTCAAAGGCTTGATCGACGGATCTGATCTAGATGGTTT
>JALRJT010000161.1 GCA_023254985.1 Ilumatobacteraceae bacterium
GTGCTCATCAGCGAATCACGATCGGGAGTGCGGGGCGCTCATGGCTACCCAGTCAATCTATCGCTCCTACTGCAGGGTCGTCGCTGTCGTTCTGTCCTCTTCGGACTCGTGCGCAGGAGCAGATGGGGCAAAGTCGAGAGCAAAATACCGTTGCACGGTGAGGGGGATCAGTGTCGCCTCCCCGACCATCCGCGCCATTCGAGTCATGAGTTCTGCCGCGCCACCAGTCGCATTTGGCTGGTTCTCCTCCGGCATGTCGAACACCAGCAGCGCACCTTCTCGCGCCTCCACGGCCATCGCGTGGCGTGCGAGGAACAAGCTGGCACCCTTCGTGGTCCACGCAGGATCGATGACTGCCCACACGACGTAATGAATTCGACCGGTCGCGAACTTCTCCGGGAAATGTTTCTTGAAATACAACTCGCTCAGCCAGCGAGTTCGCTTGACGTCGGTCGCCACGAGCGTCATCGCGATCGGAAGTTCGCCCTCCCACACGACCCACGCCCTGTTCGTCGGATCGAGCACCTGGTCGTCGAATTCCAATCGATCGAGCATTTCGTGGGTGACAGCATCTTCGGCAGTTCGTGCATACGCGCGTCGATAGAGCGTCCACAGTTGCTCACGCAACTGAGGATCACTGACCGGCGAATGGCGAGTGACAAACATCTGCGGTTCTCCACACGAACAGACGGGTGCCGAAACGCCCGTCGAGGATCTCTCCTCCGCCTGCTCCAAAATTACTCCATCCGACGGCGATTTTCTGGGATGTAGTACCGTTTTTTCGTGTCAAACGCGCCACTTCATCGCGTTTCGTGGGCATGTGGAGCCCTCGGCGTCGTCGTCGCAGTCATCAACTCCCTTACCGACAGCGATGCTCTGGCATCGGGCACGTACCTGACTTCCACCGTGCTGCTGGGCGTAGCACTCATCATCGCCGCGCTCGTAAACAAGCCCGACAATCGGATCTGGCCGATGCTCCTACTCATCGCAGGAACATCGATTACGGGCCAGGTCATCGACGCCCGCTTCACCGATCAGGCACCAGAACAGGCGATCGCCGAAGGGCTCTTCCTCGTCGTGCAACTCCTGCTTGCAGTTGGGCTCACCTACATCTCCGCCAAACGACTTGGCAATGATCCGATCAGCGTCGTTGTCGATGGAATCATCGTCGGTCTCGGTGCATGGTTCTTGATTTGGGTCGGCCTTCTCAAGCCAATCATCGACACCACGGAGCAGACCATCGTCGTCAACGCCCTCCAGGGAGCAACCTTGGCTGCGAGCGCAATCGTGCTGTTCACCCTCGCCACCTTGTTCTTCGGCGACTCGCTGCGTACGCCCGCCGTCTGGCTCGTGGCGGCGGCGATCACCTTCACCTTGATTGGGGACGTGATCTATTCGGCGATCGATGCAGGTCGCATCGATACCAGCAGCAATCATGCACTGAGTGCATACATCGCGTCCCTTCTGTTCGCAGCAGCTGCGTTCCTGCATCCCTCAATTCGCACGCTCACGAAGAAGTCGATTGAACGCCAACAACGACCACTGCTCAGTCGCTTGATCGTCACGACCTCGGCGCTCACGGTTCCGGTCATCGTGCTCGCCTCAAGCGATCCCGTCGACACTGCTGATCGTGTTGTGCGTGCGGTGTCGATTGCCGTCCTCACGATTGCCGTGACCGCGCGCGTGGTGCAGGCCGTCGTCAGCAACGCCAAGATCCAAAAACAACTGATCGCCTCGGCCCAGACTGACGCCCTCACCGGACTGCCGAGTCGATCTCTCATGCTGACCCACGTCAACAATGCGCTCCTCGGTGCCTACGACGAAGGTCGCCAACCGAGCGTGCTGTTCATCGACGTCGACCGCTTCAAGAACATCAACGACTCGCTCGGACACCAAGCCGGCGATGACGTACTCGTGGCAGTTGCGCAACGCCTTCGCAATGCCCTGCCACCGCACTGTGTGGTAGGTCGAATCTCCGGCGATGAATTTGTCGTACTCGACAGCGAGACTCGTTCTCCGAGCGAGGCGATGCTGATCGCCGACAAGATCCTCGATTGCTTCCACGAGCCACTCTCGTTGCGCCAAGGAGACGTCTTCGTCTCGGCATCAGTCGGAGTGGCGACGTATCAGCCCACAATCTCGGGCAATGCCGACGATCTCCTACGACACGCTGACACCGCGATGTACCGTGCGAAAGACGCTGGGAGAAATTGTGTCGCCGTCTTCGACGAATCAATGCTGGAGCGCGTCACCCAGCGCCTTGCGGTGGAAACCGCGCTCTATCGAGCGCTCGAACGACGAGAGTTGCGCCTCGTACACCAGCCCATCGTCGACATCGAGGATGGCGAGGTCGTGGGTTTTGAAGCGCTGATGCGCTGGCAACGCGACGATGGCTCGATGATTTCACCTGCTGAATTCATCCCGATTGCCGAAGAGACCGGCACCATCGTGCCGATCGGCGCCTGGGCGCTCCTGGAAGCGCTCACCCACCTCAAGACGTGGATCACCGAGGGGGTGTGCCGCAGCGATGCGACCATGTCGGTCAACGTCTCGCCGCGCCAACTTCACGACCCACAGTTCGTCTCCGTGGTCGCTGAGGCGCTTCGTCGCTCACGTGTCACGCCGGACCAGCTCTGGCTGGAAGTGACCGAAAGCGTGATGATTGCAGAACCCGACCAAGCCCTCAGCGCACTCAACAGGCTTTGCGACATCGGTGTACGAGTCGCCATCGACGACTTCGGCACCGGCTATTCCTCGCTGTCACTCCTGCAGAAGTTCCCCATTCAGCGACTCAAGATCGATCGGTCGTTTATCAATGGCGTTTCAGATGACTTGAGTGCGCGATCACTCGTGCGCACGATCATTGCGATGGGTGATTCGCTCGGGCTCGACATGGTTGCCGAAGGAGTCGAAAGCGTGAGACAGTTGCAAACCCTCGCCGAGCTTCGCTGCGCCAAGGCGCAGGGGTATCTGATCAGCCATCCGGTTCCGCCTGAGTCGATGGGCTCAACGGTCGCAGCACTCGACCAGTTCGGTTCGTGGTCTCGCCTGCGCGGACCACGCAATACCTAAGCCTTCGGGCGGCGCGGGAAGAACGAACTCGTGGTTCGCCGATACTCGACGTAATCAGGTCGCCGCTTGGCGATCGAGTGTTCGAGCATCGGAACTCCGGACACCCGCATCAACAGGATCGACATGACGATCGGTCCGACGAGTGCAACCACGCTCGAGACTCTGGGCAATGCCGCAATCCCAATTCCCCACCACACGAGAAAATCTCCGAA
>JALRJT010000175.1 GCA_023254985.1 Ilumatobacteraceae bacterium
CGCGCTCGTCGTGTCCACCACCGAGACCTGCACCGCGCTTGCGGCCGATCGAGTCGATCTCATCGATGAAGATGATCGCGCGGCCCATCTTGGCGGCCTGTTGGAACAAGTCGCGCACGCGACTCGCACCGACACCTACGAACATCTCCATGAAGTCCGATCCGGTGACGGAGAGGAAGCCAACTCCTGCTTCGCCGGCAACTGCACGCGCGAACAGGGTCTTGCCCGTTCCCGGAGGACCGACGAGGAGGATGCCCTTCGGCACGCGTGCACCGATTTCCTTGAATCGTTCTGGCATGCGCAGGAAGTCGACGACTTCTTTGATCTCCTGCTTCACGCCGTCATAGCCGGCGACGTCGGCGAAGGTGGTCGACGGCTTGTCCGCGTTGTAGTTCTTCGCGCGGCTGCGACCGATCGACATGATGTTGCCGGCCTGGCCCATTGCTCGGCGCTGCATCCAGATGAAGAATCCCATGATCAAAAAGAAGGGGAGCAGGATCGGGATCAGGTTGGTGAAGAAGTTGCCCTGCGGTGTTTCGTAGTCGTAGTCGACACCCTTTTCCTTGAGCAGCTGCTCGTCGGCATCCGACAGGGCCGTCGCGCCCGTGGTCGTGAACTCGCCACCATCGGTGAGCGTGCCCGAGATCGTGTTGCTCAGGTTGTTGATGGTGACGTTGTCGACCTTGCCCTGGTTCACGAGGTCGAGGAACTCGGTGTAGGTGACTTTGGTGGCGGTCGTCGTCGGCCACAGGCGTGGGGCGGCGATCAACCCGAGCGCCACGGCGACGAGGACCCAGACCGCCCAGCGGGGCATGTTCGGTCGCGTCGAGTTGGACTGCTTGCCGCCACCCGAAGGGGACTGCTTGGACTTGGTGCGCTTGGGTGCAGGAGGTGGGGGTGGGGGGAGTTTGCTCACGAGAGTCATGCTACGGCGGGTCTCGCGAAGCGGTCATGTCGTGCACGGACGTACCGATCATCCACCAAGCGCGCAGCGCCAAGAATTACCGTTGAACCGTGGCTCGCAAGTGTTCTCGTAGTGGGTGCAAAGCCCAACCGTCCATGACGCTCACCTATCAATATGGTCGGGCACTCGTATGGATGGATGACCTCGTCGAGGAAGTCGACCCGCACGGTTATGACCTGTGTGACCGCCACGGAGAGCGCCTCACGGTGCCGACCGGTTGGCGTCTCGAGGACCGTCGCAATCGGTTCCGCGTCGTCGTGCCCAACCGACTCGCAGGATGACCTCGCCGTGGCCGGCCCCATCCGGGCCGCCGCCTGATTTTTCGCCAGCGCCGCGCATCGGCATCGGCTATCTCGCACTGTCGTGGGTGACGTGTTACGCCCTCGCGGTCGTTGTGAGCGGCGTGCTGCTCGCCGCATCGGGCACCGCGGAGTCGGGAACCGACCAGCCGACGTGGGTCGTTGCACTCTCGGCACTCGGCTTGTGGCTGCCGTTCCTCGCAATGTTGCAGTACACGTCGCGAGCGCGACTCACCGGCAATCTGCGAACCGACTATTTCATTCATTTTTCGTGGCGTGATGCGTGGGGTGTCCCGATCGGTGTTGCGTCTCAGCTCGTGCTCGTGAATCTCGTCATGTGGCCGTTGCGCGTCGCGTTTCCCGACGTGTTCGACCCCGCTGACGTCGAGCGCCGCGCTCGCGATCTCGTCGATGCAGCGAGCGGCGCATGGATCGTCCTCCTTGCCATCGTCGTTGTGGTCGGTGCGCCAGTCGTCGAAGAACTCGTGTACCGCGCCTACATCCAGGCGCGACTCGAGCCGATCACGTCGAGGGCGTGGTCGGTGATCATCGCCGCAGTGTGGTTCACGATCGTGCACCTCGAGCCGGTCGAGTTCCCGGGACTCTTTGCCTTCGCGCTCGTGCTCGGTCTCTGTTTCGCGCGCACCAAGCGCATCGGGTTGTCGGTCGTGGCACACGTCGCGTTCAACGTGACGGGGCTCGTCCTCGTACTCGCCACCTAGGCTGTGGTCGCGTGAGCACCACTGGCGAACAAGTCGAGGTTGACGCGGGCGAGGTGTCGACCGAGCGCGTCAGTCTGCGCCAACGGCTGTTGGACGGCCAGGACTACTGGCAGCGGTTCTCGACCATTCTGATCGTCGGCGGGTGCACGGTGGCGCTCCTCGTCACCCTTCACCCGAGTTTGATCCTGCGCAACAACACGCCGACCGGTGGCGACATGGGCGCACACGTGTGGGCGCCTGCGTACCTTCGCGATCACTTACTGACGCAGTTCAAACTCACCGGGTGGAGCATGGACTGGTACTCGGGTCTGCCCGTGTATCGCTTCTACATGGTCGTACCGGCGCTCGCGATTCTGCTCTTCGACATCGTCCTTCCGTATGGCATCGCGATGAAGATCGTCGCCATCGTCGGCATCCTCGCGTTGCCATGGTGCTCCTGGAAACTCGGCCGCATGACGCGCCTCGCCTACCCGCTGCCCGAACTCTTTGCGATCGCAGCGACCCTCTTTTTGTACGACGAGAGCTTCACGATTTATGGCGGCAACATCGCCTCGACGATGGCGGGGGAGTTCTCATTTTCGATCGCGCTCGCTCTCGCGCTGCTCGCGTTCGCCTACTTCGCAGAAGGGTTGCGCACCGGTAAGTACTTCGTGACGGCGGCCGCGCTCGTTGCACTCTCGGCGCTCAGCCACGGCATCGTGCTGCTGTTCGTCTTCGGTGGTGTCGTGTTGATGGTGCCGATCTGGGCGCTCAAGTCAACGTTGCCATACGCCGGCAAGGTCGTCGCGCTTGCCACACTGCTGTCCGCGTTCTGGGTCGTGCCGTTCGTCTTCAACCATGCCTACATGACCGACATGAAGTACGAGCCGCGTCCGAGTGGCGTGAGCGACTCGTTCTGGCAGATGTTCTTCCCGTTGCACATCGCCTTCGACATCGTGATCACGACGTTTGCCGTGATCGGATTCCTCGCCTATTCGCGTCGACGCGTGCGCATCGTGCAGTGGATGGGCATCTATTGTGTGGTGCTCGCGCTCGGCGTGTACGTCGCGCGCAACAGCCTGCCGATCATTGGCTTGTTGTGGAACCCGCGACTGTTGCCGTTCCTCTATCTGTTGCGCTACTTCCTCTTCGTCCTCGGCGCCTATGAGGTGATCGCCTTCGCGGTGCGCATCACTTCCATCGAACGCGGATTGAAGCGCGCGGTGAGCGCGCCAGCCGAGGAGACCGACGCGGACGTCATCGTCGTTCCGCGCGTGCGCGACTCGTTCGTGTTCAACCTCGCGACGCTGGTGGCCCTTGCGCTGTGCGTGACGGCCGTGCTCGGCTTCCGCTTCCAGGAGATGCCCTTCGGCAAGATCGTCGCCGCCGAAGACGGCAGCACGAAGTACGTGTGGGGACCGTTCTCGACGAAGTCCTCGAACGACGGTTTCGTGGACGGCTGGGCGCGCTGGAACTTCACTGGATACGAGGGCAAGTCGGCGTACGGCGAATATCACGACGTTGTGCAGACGATGAAGCGCCTCGGCGAAGATCCGGCACATGGCTGTGGTCGCGCGCTATGGGAGAACAACGGCGAGTTGAACAAGTACGGCACGACGATGTCGCTCATGTTGCTCCCGTTCTGGACCGACAGCTGCATCGGATCGATGGAAGGACTGTTCTTCGAAGCCGCCGGCACGACGCCATATCACTTCATTTCGGCAGCAGCGCTATCCAAGCAGAGCAGTAATCCCGTGCGCGAGTTGCGCTACAACAACAACGATGCCGAACGCGGCGCGCGTTATCTGCGCGAGTTGGGCGTGAAGTACTACATGGCCTTCACCCCCGAGGCGGTGAACGCCGCGAGTGCGATACCTGACCAACTCGTCGAAGTCGCGCGGTCCGGTCCGTGGGTGATCTACGAAGTTCCCGGATCGGACATCGTCGTGCCGCTGACGGTGCAGCCGGTCGTCGCGAACGTCTCGAGTGACAACCCGCGCGAACGCTGGCTCGAGATCGGCACCAGCTGGTTCCAGCAGCCAGAGGAGTGGAACGTCGCCGTCACCGATGACGGCCCCGCCCAGTGGCAGCGCATCACGCCCGTCGTGGACATGACGCGTCGTCAAGGCGAACCCGGATCATCCGGTCGCCTCGTCGACATCGTCACGCCGAGTGAGCCGATTGCACCGGTGAATCTCGAGCCGACGACCGTCAGCAACGTGGTAGTCGGCAACGACTCGGTGTCGTTCAGTGTGGACCGAATCGGTGTCCCCGTCTTGGTACGCGTCAGTTATTTCCCGAACTGGAAGGTGGATGGCGCGATCGGACCGTATCGCGTCGCACCGAACATGATGGTCGTGGTACCAACGTCGAATGACGTCTCGATGAACTTGGGGTGGTCGATGCGTGATGCGATCGCCTATCTGCTCACGCTGGCAGCCTTCG
>JALRJT010000179.1 GCA_023254985.1 Ilumatobacteraceae bacterium
GTTGCAGTCTGATCGGCTGGCGTCCGCTGTTCGCACTCGGGCGCCCGACGGCGCCGACCAAGCTGGTACCGGCCGAAGAACCGACTACTCGATCCGCATCCCCGAGATGGCCCGGCTGATCACCAGCTGCTGGATCTGCTCGGTGCCTTCGAAGATGTCGTGGATCTTGGCATCGCGGTGCCAGCGCTCGACCGCGCGCTGGCGACGGCGAACTACGCACAACTGCGCGCCGATCAGCGTGCTCGCCGCGAGCGTGGGGATCGCCTGCAGCTCGGCATCGGCGTGAGCGTGTATGTCGAAATCACCGCCGGAACGTCCTCGAGCGAAGACGCCAAGGTCGAAGTGCTGCCGAACGGCCGCGCCATCATCTACACCGGGACGTCACCTCACGGCCAAGGTCACGTGACGTCGTGGTCGATGATCGCTTCCGAAGAGACCGGAATCCCCATGGACGAAATCGACGTCGTGTGGGGAGACACCGACCTCGTTCCCGTCGGCGGCGGCACGATGGGTTCACGCTCCTTGCAGCTGGGCGGCGCTGCGGTGCAGAAAGCGTCGCGCGAATTGATCGAGCAAGCAAAGAAGCATGCGGCTCGCCTGCTCGAAGCAAACGAGGCCGATGTCGTGTTCGATCGCGATCATGGCGCATTCCACGTTGCCGGCACTCCCGCTGTCGCCAAGACGTGGGCCGACGTCGCGCTCGCGCAGCAAGACGATGGTGGGCTCTCGCAATACACGACGTTCCCGTCAGCAGGTCCGACATTCCCGTTCGGATCGCACGTTGCGGTCGTCGAAGTTGACGTCGAGACCGGTCAGGTACGTCACGTGCGCCACGTCGCGTGCGACGACGCAGGTCGCGTGCTCAACCCGCTCATCTTGGACGGGCAGATTCATGGCGGCATTGCCCAGGGTGCTGCACAGGCGCTCCTCGAAGAAGTGCGCTACGACCAAGACGGCAACCCGATCACGTCGAACCTCGCCGACTATGCCTTCATCTCGGCAGCCGAGCTGCCCTCCTTCGAGGTCGTGCACATGGAAACCCCGACTCCGCGCAACCCGCTCGGAGCCAAAGGAATTGGCGAGTCGGGAACGATCGGGTCAACGCCTGCCGTGCAGTCCGCGGTCATCGATGCAGTCGCCCACCTGGGCATCCGTCACATCGACATGCCAGCCACGTCCGAGCGTGTGTGGCGTGCGATTCACGACGCACGCTGAATCTCCAGGTCGTTCGTACTCGAACGAAAGTCATAGCGTGGAGCCATGACTTCACAAGCCCCCATCGTCGCCGAGAACCTCGTGCGTCACTTCGGCGACGTGCATGCCGTCAACGGCATCAACCTCACCGTCAACCAAGGCGAGATCTTCGGCTTCCTCGGGCCGAACGGCGCGGGCAAGAGCACTGCGGTGCGCATGCTTACGACTTTGCTTCGACCGACCTCGGGGACTGCCCGCGTCGCCGGATTCGATGTCGCCAAGCAACCCAACGAAGTGCGCCGACGCATCGGCGTTGCACTGCAGGACGCCGCGATCGATCCGCTCATGACCGGCACCGAACTGCTGCACCTGCAGGCCGTGCTGTACGGAATTCCGTCATCCAAGACCGCTTCGCGCGCGGGCGAGTTGCTCGAGCGCGTCGGCCTCACGGCCGCCGCCGATCGTCGCGTCGGCACCTACTCGGGTGGCATGCGTCGTCGGCTCGACCTCGCGCTCTCGCTCATTCACCAACCGAGCGTGTTGTTCCTGGACGAGCCGACGACCGGTCTCGACCCGATGAGTCGACTCACACTGTGGGAAGAAGTCCGACGACTGAACCAAGAAGGTACGACGGTGATGCTCACCACGCAGTATCTCGAAGAGGCAGACCAGCTCGCCGATCGCATCGCCATCATCGACAAGGGTCTCATCGTGCGCGAAGGACGCCCGAGCGATCTGAAAGC
>JALRJT010000172.1 GCA_023254985.1 Ilumatobacteraceae bacterium
TGGCGTCACTCGTCGTGCCCGTCGCGGAGATCCGCGCGGCGCAGTCCGCTCGCGTCACGTATCTCGCGATCAATGAGCTTGGAGCCAACACCTGGCAGATCGGCCACCAGTTGGCCGTCGGCGAACGCGATTCGACCGTCAAGTTGTTCACCGTTGCACTTGGTGGCGACTACGCCCGCATGCGCGCCGAAGTGAAGCTGGTCGGTCAAGGTGCAAGCGCACAGCAGACCGCGCTGTACTTCGCCGACTCGACGCAGATGCACGACTTCCGCACGTTGCAAACTCACGAGGCGCCGCGAACCCACAGCGACCTGCTCTTCAAGGGCGCAGTGAAAGACACCGCCAAGAGCGTCTACACCGGCCTCATCAAGATCACGGAGGATGCAACCAAGAGCGAAGCCTTCCAGACGAATCGCAATCTCACGCTCTCTCATGGCGCGTGGGCCGAGAGCGTTCCAAACCTGGAGATCGAAACCAATGACGTGAAGTGCAGTCACGCCTCGACGGTTGGGCCGATCGATGACGACCAGCGCTTCTATCTCGAGAGCCGTGGCATCCCGACGGACGTCGCCGAGCGACTCGTGGTGTTCGGCTTCTTCGACGAGGTGCTCGAACGACTCCCGCAGTCGTCGTTCTTGGGCGAGTTGCGCCAGAAGGTCGCAACGAAGCTGGGGAGGACGATCTAGATGGGAACGACAGTGTGCGCACTCGCCGATCTTGAACACGGCAAAGCCCGTCGCTTCGACGTCAACGGTCGGGCAGTGGCGATCGTGCGCATCGACGACTCGGTGTATGCCATCAGCGACCGCTGCAGTCATGCAGACGTTCCGCTCTCCGACGGCGAGGTGTACTGCGACACCAAGGAAATCGAGTGCGTCCGCCACGGCAGCGCATTTAGCCTCGAGACCGGAATTCCACAGACATTGCCCGCAACACAACCAGTGCCAGTTTTCGTCGCGAGGGTCGTCGATGGCCACGTTGAACTCGACATGGAGATCACCTCATGAGCACGCTCGTCATCTCCGATCTGCGCGTGAGTGTCGCGGGCAATCAGATCTTGAACGGTGTCAACCTCACGATCTCCTCAGGCGAGGTGCACGCGGTGATGGGTCCGAACGGCGCGGGCAAGTCCACGTTGTCAGCGGCGATCATGGGCAAGCCTGGTTATGTCATCACTGGTGGGTCGGTCACTCTCGATGGAGTCGACATGCTCGCTCTTCCCACGTGGGAACGCGCGGTTGCAGGACTCCATCTCGTGATGCAGTACCCGACAGAGGTTCCTGGAGTGAAGCTGAATGACACGCTCGCTGAAGCGCTTGGCGCTCGTGGGCGTTCGACGGCGACGTTGGATGCAACGATTGCCAAGGAAGCCGCGCGCATCAACTTCGACCCGGATCTCGTGCAGCGCCCACTGAACGTCGACCTGTCCGGCGGCGAGAAGAAGCGCAACGAGACGCTCCAATTGGCGATCCTCGCCCCGAAAATCGCCATCCTCGATGAGCTCGACTCGGGTCTTGACATCGACGCTCTGCGCGATTGTGCGAAGCGTGTGGAAGACGCAACGAAAGAAACGGATCTCGGTGCGCTCGTGATCACGCACTACAGCAGGCTCTTCGAGGAGCTGAAGCCAGACTTTGTGCACATCCTTGCTAAGGGCAAGATCGTTAAGAGTGGCGGTCCCGAGCTCGCCGACGAGCTCGAGCGCGACGGCTACGCCGCGTTCGTCTGAACAAAGTTTCAGAGTTGCTCGCTCACTGGCAGACTGACTGAGTGTCAGACGTCCACCCAAACGTTGCCCGCGTCGTTGCAGCCGCCCGTGAACGTGGCCTTGAGATCACGACGAAGCGCTTTCCCGAGGGAACAAAGACCGCACAAGATGCCGCGAACGCGATCGGTGTCTCGGTGGGACAGATCGTCAAGAGTCTGGTCTTTGCAGTCGATGGCGAAATCGTGATGGCGTACGTGAGCGGTGCAAACCAACTCGATGAGAAGAAGCTCGCCCAAGCAGCAGGCGGAATGAAGTGTTCACGAGTTGACGCAGACGCAGTAAGGGAAGCGACCGGGTTTCCAATCGGTGGCGTACCTCCGTTTGGTCACAGCACTCAACTTCGTGTGTTTGTTGATCCGGACTTGTTGCAATACGACGAGGTGTGGGCTGCTGCAGGTACATGGAACGACAACTTCGGTGCTGCACCTGGGGACATCGTGCGCGTCGCAGGTGGCGTTGTCACCGACCTAAAGCGTGTGTAGGTGAGGTCAACACTTATTCGTGTGTCGGGTGTTCGTGCAACTGGTGCGATGGATGCTCTATTTGAAAAGTCGTGTGCGTGATTTGAAGTTCGCTTTCAAACGTCGCCTCCAAGTCATCAAGAATCCTTCCGGATCCTCCTGAATCATGCTCGAACTGGTCTATCACGATGTGGGCTGAAACCAGAACCGACTCGGGCGTTATCGACCAGATGTGGAGGTCATGTATGTCGACTACGCCTGGCACGCGAAGCGCCGTCTTGCGAACCAAGTCAATAGAGAACCCGGAAGGTACACCCTCCATCAAGATTCGAGTCGCATCTACGATCACCCCCCAAGTTCTTTTCAAGATGGTGACGACAACAAACGACGTCGCGACAATGTCCAATCGCGTCCAACCCGTGATGGCCATGATTGCGCCAGAGACGAGAACCACAGCCGATACTGCAGCATCGGAAGCTACGTCTAGGAATGCGGTGCGAACATTAAGGTTGTCTCGCGAAGTGTTTTTCAGAACAAGCACTCCTGCAAAGTTTGCTATCAAACCGAGCAGTGCAAAGCTCATGACGCCGATACTGGACACTTCGATTGGGCTATTCCATCGATGCAGAACTTCATAGCCGAGAACTACGCACATGCCACAGATAAGTGCAGCGTGAACTACGGCTGAGAGGACCTCTGCTCTCACATAACCGAACGTGCGAGTTGGCGAAGGAGGCCGCGTAGCGATTCGAGATGCGACAAGGGCGATCGTGATCCCGAGTGCATCCGTAAGTTGGTGTCCGGCATCGGCCGCAAGTGCCAGCGAGCCAGTGATTGCAACTCCGATCCATTGTGCGATAACCACGATAATGGTGATCGCCAACACGATTCTTAATTGTCGAGATGAGTCGAGTGTGGAGTGGTGATGATGGCTTGACACTTCAGTGATCGTACTCCTTGGAATTTAACTGAGTGTAAGAACGGTTCTCGCAGTTCTGGGAATCTCGGTAGGTCGACTTTCCGCAAAAATCTGACTGCAACCATGAGTTTCCTAAACCAACAGCGGCGTGCCACCGTTTGGTCACAGCACTCAACTGCGTGTGTTCGTTGATCCGGACTTGTTGCAGTACGACGAGGTGTGGGCTGCAGCGGGAACGTGGAACGACGTGTTCGGCATCGAGCCGCACAAGTTGGTGGAGGCCAGCGGGGGAGATCTCACTGACCTGAAGCGCACCTGACGATTCACTGATAGCAGCTGGCTAACTTTGGACCATGTCCAAGACCGTTATCTACCGCGCGCGTCGGTTCATCACGATGAATGACTCGAGTCCTTCGGTCGAGGCAGTTGCCATTCGTGATAGTCGGTTCGTCGCCGTTGGCTCACTGCAGGAAGTGATGCAGATTGTCGGACCCAACCACGTGTTATCGGATAGGTTCGCCGACAAGGTCATCGTGCCCGGGTTGATCGACCAGCATCTCCATCCGATGCTCGGCGCTACGACGCTCACCACCGAG
>JALRJT010000120.1 GCA_023254985.1 Ilumatobacteraceae bacterium
CTCGACCATCTGGAACTCGTGATGGAGCCCGAATTGTCGGTGCTCGTGCTCCGGCGCAAAGGCTGGACCCCCGAGCAATATCAGATGTGGAGCGACTCGGTGCTCGAGCGAGGGATTGCCTTCGTCGTGCCGAGCACATGGCAAGGCGAGACGGTGCTGCGCATGTGTATCGTCAATCCGCGGACGACCGTCGCTGGTTTGTCTCGCATCTTCGACACCCTGAAGTAGGACCAATGTTCAAGACCATCCGTTCCGTCGTCCGCCTTCGAAGGTTCGAATTCAATGGCACGAAGCGCCGTCTCGCCAAGGTTGGCAGCGTCGATGATCTTCGGTTGCTCGCCAAGCGTCGTCTGCCTGGTGGCGTCTTTGACTATTTCGACGGCGCGGCCGAGGACGAACTGACCAAGGCGGAGAACTCGAACGCCTTTTCCAAGATCGAACTTCGTCCACGCGTATTGGTCGATGTGTCGAAGATCGATACGTCCACGACGATCATGGGGCAAGAGGTTCCGTTCCCGATCGCGCTCTCGCCGACGGGCTTCACCCGCATCGCCCATCCGCAGGGTGAACTGGCCGTGGCGCGGGTCGCGGGCGCAGTCAACCTGCCATACACGTTGTCAACACTCGGCACGCGCAGCATCGAAGAAGTCGCACGCGTGGCGACTGGGCCGTTGTGGTATCAGCTGTACGTGTGGAAGGACAGAGGGCTTTCGCGTGAACTGGTGGAACGGGCACGCGACAACGGTTACAAGGCGATCATGCTTACGGTCGACACGCCAGTCTTCGGTCGACGAGAGCGTGACGTGCGCCGTGGGTTCACCCTGCCGCCGAAGATCGGTCTCGAGACGTTCGTCGATGGTGTCCTGCACCCGAAGTGGACGTGGGATTTCGTGCGCAGTGAACCGATCACGTTCTCGGCCGTTGCGGGACAAAAGTCGGTCGACGGCTCGACGGCGGTGACGCTGTCGGATTACGTGAACTCGCAGTTCGACCCGACGCTGTCGTGGACCGATCTCGAGTGGATTCGTGAAGTCTCTGGACTGCCACTCATGCTGAAGGGGATCCAGTCCGTGGAAGATGCCAAGCGCGCCACGGAGCTCGGTGTCGATGCAATTGCGTTGTCGAACCACGGTGGTCGCCAATACGACGGCGCACCCGCACCGATCGCTCTCTTGCCTCGGGTGGTCGATGCGGTGGGGAATTCGATCGAGGTCCTCGTCGATGGCGGTGTTCGTCGCGGAAGCGACGTGGTCAAGGCGTGTGCTCTCGGAGCGCGGGCAGTGATGTTCGGCCGTCCGTACTTGTACGGTCTCGGTGCTGGCGGTGAGATGGGCGTGCGCTGGGCGCTCGATCACATCACAAGTGGCGTGACACGCACGATGGGCTTGATCGGGGAGACCTCGATCAGGAACTTGTCTACGGGTGTCGTGACCCGCGTTCGCGACTAGCGCGAACTACTTCTTCGGGGCTGGAGCCTTCTTGGCGACGGCCTTCTTGCGGGTGCCGTAACGCTTGTTGAAGCGCTCGACGCGACCGGCCGAGTCGATGATCTTCATCTGGCCGGTGAAGAATGGGTGGCTGGCGTTCGAGATTTCGAGCTGCACCAGCGGGTAGGTCTGACCGTCATCCCACTGGGTCGTCTTGGACTCATCCACCTTCATGGTGGTGCGGGTCAAGAAGCGGTAGTTGGCCGAGGCGTCCTCAAACACGACGAAGCGGTAGTCGGGGTGAATGTCGGTCTTCATAGGGTTCCCCAGTGTAGCGGGGGGATTTCCCCCTCTAGACTGTCCGAATGCCAAATCGTTGTGACGTCCTGGGAAAGCGCCCCTCCACGGGCCACACGGTCTCCCACTCGAACATCAAGACCAAGCGCTGGTGGAAGGTGAATGCCCACAAGAAGCGCTTCTGGTTGCCGTCGGAGAAGCGCTGGATCTCGCTCAACGTGAGCTCGAAGGGTCTGCGCACGATCGACAAGGTTGGAATCGAACGAGTCGTCGCTGACATGCGCGCTCGCGGAGAAAAGGTCTGAGGTAGGACATGGCAGCCAAGAGCAAAGACAAGCGCCCGATCATCAAGTTGCGCAGCACCGCCGACACCGGTTACGTGTACGTCACGCGCAAGAACAAGATCAATTCGCGCGAGCGCCTCGAGCTGAAGAAGTACGACCCAGTCGTACGCAAGCACGTCATCTTCAAAGAAGAGCGCTAGAGCGTCGCGCCAGCGGCGCTACAGAGCCGACGTGATGTCGGCGAGCAAGTCTCGAGTGTCCTCGAGTCCGACGCTGAGCCGGATCAGTCCTGGCGTGATCCCTGCGGCAGTCTGGTCTTCCGCCGACACTGAAATGTGCGTACTCGATGCTGGATGACACGCGAGCGTCTCGGGTCCTCCAAGTGACACCGCTGGTCGGATGAGTGACAACTTGGAAAGAAAGGACTTCGCACCTTCGATTCCGCTTGCGATCTCGAACGAAAGCACCGAGCCACTCCTGCGCATTTGGGTCCTGGCGAGTGAGTGTTGTGGGTGGGTCGTCAGTCCTGGGTAGTTGACGGCGGAGATCTTGTTGTTGGCGCTGAGGGTCTCTGCAATTGCTTGCGCTGAGGTGCACTGCTGAGCGAGGCGAACTCCGAGCGTGCGGATTCCGCGGAGACCGTTGTTCGCGTCATACGGCGATGCCGTCGCGCCGTGCATCACCGAGTATCCCCAGATTGAATCGATGAGATCCTTGTCGCCTGCGACAACGCCCAGCATGGCGTCGTTGTGTCCAGCGATGCCTTTGGTGGCCGAGTGCATGACGAGCGAGATTCCGAAGTCGAGTGGTCGCTGACCAAGTGGCGTAGCGAGCGTGGAGTCGACGAGCGTGTACGGGCCTTTGATTCGTGCAAGTTGTTCGAAATCCACGAGACCCATCTGCGGGTTCGAGGGTGACTCGGCGATGATCAGCATCGTCCTTCCGGGGATGACCGCGTCGGCGAAGGCACCAGGCTTGGAGCCATCGACGAACGTGACGTCGATTCCGAATCGGGCACATGGTCCATTCAGGAATGCGACCGTGCCTCCATAGAGCTGACGCTGAGCAACAATGTGGTCGCCCTTGGAGCACAGCGCAAGGATGACGCTCGTGACTGCGCCCATCCCCGAGCCGAATGCGAGTGCATCTTGTGCACCTTCCAGTTCGGCAATCGCTCGCTCAAAGGCTCGAACGGTCGGATTCGAATAGCGGGCGTAGTTGCCGATCTCATGTGTTGCGAGTGCATGTTGACGACTCTCTTCCAGGCCCGAGGACTGCCACGTCGTAGACGTCCAGATCGGAGGAGCGAGAGATTGCGAATTATCGCGCCCGGAAGTGATTGCGGTCGTCTCGGGCTGCTGACTCGACATCTCTTTCATCGTAATGATGGACCGTGGTCAAATCCGTGCGATTTGATTGATGCCACGCACACGGTGAGACGGCGA
>JALRJT010000141.1 GCA_023254985.1 Ilumatobacteraceae bacterium
GGGGTGATCTCGTTGCGGAAGCTCTTACCGACATGCGCGATTCCGAACGGCGGCTTCTTGCGCGAGGTTTGCAAGACGTTCGCGAAGTTGACGAACATCCCTTGAGCCGTCTCGGGACGCATGTAGACATCAGCCCCCTCACCCTCGACCGGTCCAGCGTGGGTCTTGAACATGAGGTTGAAGGCGCGTGCCTCAGTGAAGGCACAACCCTTCTTCGACTGCGGGCAGTCTCGGTCGTCGAGTTGATCCTCGCGGAAGCGACGCTTGCAGACCGTGCAGTCCACGAGCGGATCGCTGAAGTTCGCCAAGTGGCCGCTCGCTTCGAAGACCTGCGGCGGACCAAGGATGGCCGCATCGATAAGCACCGTGTCGTCGCGCTCCTGCACCATCGCGCGCACCCATGCGTCCTTCACGTTGCGCAACATGAGCGACCCGAGCGGGCCATAGTCATAAGACGAGCGGAAGCCGCCGTAGATTTCGGCGCTCGGATACACGAATCCACGCCGCTTGCACAGATTGACGATCTGGTCGAGGTCGGTCGCGGGCATCGGTTCAGTCTACGAGAAGGGCTAGCGACGATGCTCGAACATCGCGCTACTCCGCAGCCGTCGCTCGTTGTGGAACTCCATCGCGCGAGTCGCCAGTCCGGTGACCTCAGAGGTTGCCGAAGACTCGCCCGCGGTCAATGCTGCGACGAGTTGGCCACCGAGAATCTGGCGCATGAGCACGAGAGCCTCGGCAGACAGTGCAATTCCCGATCGACAGGACGTGCACTGGACACCGCCATGAGCAAGATCGAAGGCCACCAGGTTGTCCGGCGAGCCACAACCCACGCACTCCTCCAACTGCGGAGAAAGACCCTCAGCAGCAAGGAGCTTCCAGTAAAAGGCGGCGACGAGTACAGGCGACGGGCCTTGCGCGAGTGTCGAAAGCGCACCGAGCAGCATGCGATAGGTCTGCGGACATGCCTCGCGGTCTTGTGTCATGTGGTCGGCCCCCTCGAGGAGCGCCATCCCTGCCGTGAGAACGTCGAGATCGGATCGCAGGTCGACGTTGGCCGACAACAGATCGACCTGTGACACCGTGTCGAGGTCTCGTCCGCGATGCAACAACACGTCGACATGATTCATCGGTTCCAAGCGGGCGCCGATCTTCGATGTCGTCTTGCGCACGCCCTTGGCAACTGCCCGCACCTTTCCGTGGTGCTCCGTCAACAGCACGATGATGCGATCGGCCTCGCCCAACTTGTACGTCCGCAACACAATGCCGCGGTCGCGGTAGTTCGTCACGAATCGACCCCACCGAACCGACGCTCTCTGCGTTCGAAGTCATCGACCGCCATTTCCACGTGTTCGGCATCGAAATCACTCCAGGGCACATTCAGGAACACGAGTTCGCTGTACGCCAACTCCCACACGAGCGACGGCGGAAGACGAGTCGGGTCACCGAAGATGATGACGAGATCGGGATCATCGAGAGCAGGCGCGAGCACCGCCTGCTTCAACGCTTCTTCGTCGATCTCCGCTGACTCGGGCAACGCCGCGACGGCATCGACGAGTCGCTGGCGCCCATCTGCACACGTGTCGACGATGACGACGACCCCTCGTCGACTGACATGCCACACGCGATCCCCACGTCTTGTCCCGAACAGGCTCTCGACGAGACGTCCCACCAGCGCTTCCTTCAATTCCTGGGAAACGTCACCTTCGTAAGGGCACACGGTGATCCACTGAGCGCCCATCGCGGCGACACTGTCGACCACGGTGTCGATGCGCTTCGACCAACTCGTCGCGTCCATGGCAACGGCTGCGTAAACGGGTAGACAGGCGACAAACACAATGACCGTGGGGAAGAGGTGAATCGCGGAGAAGTCGGCGAGCGCATCCCACTTGCCTGCGTTCGATTTAATTGGACCGTAGCGCCAGTCCTCGTGCTCAAGCCCCGGCCAGAAGGTCGCCCAGTTGGCGGTCAGCCGAATGCCCCAGAGCCAGACCAATATCACTACCAGCCATGCTCTCGTGGAATCGACGCCCGATGCGGTGGCCTCGAGCATCCAGTAAAGCGCGATCAAGGGTGGTATGACGCTCCAGTAGGCGTCGTAGAAGCTCGAGTTCTTGTACAAGCGGCTGAAGATAAAGATGGCGATGGTGGCAGCAATATCCGCCCAGAACATGTCCCAGATTGGGCTCTCACCCAGTACCTGTAGTGTTGCCCAGGCAACCCCTAAGGTAACAAGGTAGGCAAAAGTGACGTG
>JALRJT010000189.1 GCA_023254985.1 Ilumatobacteraceae bacterium
CCGCCGTCGACTTCGATGTTGACTCGATCCGACAGGCCACGTCGGCCGATGAGGTCGCGGAGTTCGCTCACCTTGTGTTCCATCGACGCGATGTACGACTGTCCACCGAAGCCGGGGTTCACGGTCATCACGAGCACGAGATCCACGAGGTCGAGGACGTTTTCGATCGCCGACGGATGAGTGGACGGGTTGAGCGCGACCGCTGCGGTCGCGCCGAGATCGCGAATGTTGCCGAGCGTGCGGTGCAGGTGCGTACAGGCCTCCACGTGCACGATCAATCGCTGGCAGCCGGCTTCCACGTAGTTGCGCGCCATCACGTCGGGCGTGAGAACCATGAGGTGTGCTTCGAAGGGAACCTTGGTGAGGTGTCGGGTGGAGGCGATGACGTCGGGACCGAAGGTGAGGTTCGGCACGAACTGGCCGTCCATCACGTCCCATTGGATGAGATCGACGCCGGCAGAATCGAGTGCGACGATCGCTTCACCGAGCTTCGAGAAATCCGCAGGCAGCACCGACGGTGCGATCTGGATCGGTCGAGCCACGCGCCAAGCCTAGTTGTCGATGCCCGAGTACTCGGCTGGCTTTCGCCTACGGTGGATCCGTCGTGACCGCACAACGAGTGACCATCGAACGCCTGGTCGCTGGCGGAGACGCACTCGCGCATCTCGAAGATGGTCGCGTCGTGTTCGTCGATGGAGCGCTCCCCGGTGAGGTCGTCGACGTCGAGATCGTCCAGTCGAAGAAGGACTTCGCCCGCGCCACGGTGGGTTCGATCGTGACGCCGTCTGCGCACCGCATCACGCCGCCGTGTCAGAACGTGGCGCGCGGATGTGGGGGATGTTCCTGGCAGCACCTCGACCACGCAGTCCATGGCGAGACGAAAATCGAACTCGTCACCGAGGCCCTTCGCCGCACCGCACATCTCGAAGGAATCGAACTTCGCTTCGGTGGGGCTCTCCCGCCCCGGGCCTCCCGCACGACGCTGCGCATGGCAGTGGATGAACACGGTCGTCTCGGATTCCGCAAGTCGCATTCACACGACATAGTCCCTGTCGAGGAGTGTCTCGTCGCTCATGAGATGCTCGTCGAGCTTCTCGCCGATGCGCGCGTCGAGGGTGCGAGTGAGGTCACGATGCGCTGTGGAGTCGCGAGTGGCGAGCGTGGCGTGTGGTTGCACGACGACAAGGGCCGAGATGCCAAGGGTGCGACGATCACCGGGTTGCCACGCGACGTGAAGATCGGTCGGCGCGCAGTCGTGCACGAAACCGTGCACGGGGTGAACCTGCAGGTCTCCATGCCGGCGTTCTTCCAAACCTCTGCGATCGCCGCCGAGCTGTTGGTGAATGCGGTCAACACTGCGGCAGGCGATGCCGCGTTGTCGGGGGACTTCGGCCCCATCGTGGACGCCTACGGCGGCGGAGGACTGTTCAGCGCAACGCTCGTCGACACCGACGTCGACATCGTGCTCGTGGAGTCGAACAAGGCGGCCTGCAACGACGCGCACGTGAACCTGGCCGATCATCAGGTGCGCATCGAGCAGATCGCCGTCGAGCAGTGGCAGCCGATCGAGGCCGGTCTCGTGATCGCAGATCCTGCGCGCAACGGACTCGGTCGCGTCGGCGTCGAGACGATCGTGGCCACCGAGGCCCCGCGCATCGTGCTCGTGAGTTGTGATGCGGTCGCTGGTGCGCGCGACATTCGCTTGTTGATGGACGCGGGCTATTCGTGTGAGTCGGTGACGGTGTTGGACCTGTTCCCGCACACCCCACACGTCGAGATGGTCACCGCGCTGTCGCGCGTGTCGAACTAACTCGACCCGACAACCACGACCGGACACGGTGCGTGGTTCACCACCTGCGTGGCAACCGAACCGAGAAGGAGTCCGAGGAAACCACCATGCCCACGTCGTCCGACGACGACGAGCTCGGCTCCCTTGGCGGCTAGCTGAAAACTGGTGCCCCCCCTCGGATTCGAACCGAGGACCTGCGGATTAAGAGTCCGTTGCTCTAACCAGCTGAGCTAGAGGGGCGACTTACTGACTCGGAGATCTTAGGAGATTCACCGACCGCACGAAAAATGGGGGAACGTCAGTTCCCCCCATGTGGGGTCGGGGCTGGGTAAGGAGTCTCGAATCCCGAGACCGAACCCGATGCGGGTATCGACCCACAGGGAAAACTCCACGGAGTACTGGATCGCCAGTCGTCATCCCAGGTCCGCGGGCGGAGGTTCACTCACCCTCGATCGATCGGCGGTGCACCAATCTTCACCTGTCTGGCGCTGATGAGCGATCACTTAGTCGGTGGCCACCAAGTGTGGTGTCCGATCACTGAGAAATCGTGCCGACCCCACTTCTTCAGTGGCGTCGGCAGAAACGAAAGGTGAGTTCAAGACGTTCACAATTTGATCATCAAGAGCCAGCTCCAGTTGTCTAAAACAGGCGAGATCAAGTTTCACGAACTGGTAACAAAAACGACGCAGGTTTCAACTGATATGAGTGTTCGTCGACGCCGCATCCGAATGACCCAGTAAACATTGGGCCAAACGGACACGACGAACGAGAAATATGGGGTGGACGAGGGGTCTCGAACCCCCGACCTCCAGGACCACAACCTGGCGCTCTAGCCAACTGAGCTACGCCCACCACGTGGGCCTCAGTGTAGGCTGAAAGAGACGAAATTATTGGAGTTGATAACCATGTCAGCGATGGATTCCACGCTGCGTTCAACTTTGGCTGACCGGGCCAAAGACATCACAAAGCGAGAGTTGGCGACCTACTCGGCGCGGACTTCTGGCTCCCAACGAGCCAACGCTCGTGCTCGAAAGGTGCTGCCCCTTGGGGTGCCGTCCAGCTTCCAGGCCTACGACCCGTACCCGATCGTGATCGCCTCGGCCGACGGCCCGAACATGGTCGATGTCGACGGCAACACCTATACCGACTACGACATGGGCTTCGGCGCGCTCTTCGTCGGCCACCGTCACCCCGCCGTGCTGAAGGCGGTCCCTGCGTTTTGGATCAAGGCCGTCCGCGTTGGAAAACTCATCCAAGAGATTTTCCAGATGCGCCAATCTGTGGGGCGTTGCACTTTGTTTAAGGGCAGGCGGAATATGTCCCAAGGTGATGGCGCCAATCC
>JALRJT010000053.1 GCA_023254985.1 Ilumatobacteraceae bacterium
AAGCCGAACCACTTTCCCGTTCGTGCAAAACCAGTCTGCACCTCGTCCATCATCAACAAGAGTCCCCGTTCGGTGCAGAGTCTGCGCACCGCGGTCATGTAGCTAGTCGTGGCCGGAATGACGCCACCCTCTCCCTGAACTGGCTCCAACAGCACGGCAGCCACCGTGTCGTCGATCGAAGCAATGAGCGCATCCAGATCACCAAAGGGCACATGCCGGAAACCTTCTGGCATCGGCTGGAACGGTTCATGCTTGGCGGGCTGTCCTGTCGCCGCCAGCGCTGCGAGCGTACGACCATGGAAACTCCCCAATGCGCTCACCACGACGTGGCGTCCTCGTCCTCCAAACTTGCGCGCGAGTTTGATTGCGGCCTCGTTCGCCTCAGCTCCGGAGTTGCAGAAAAAGACTTGACCCCCGCCTCCGAGCAATCTGTCAACCTCGACAGCGGCCTTCGTCGCGACGGGGTTTGCGAAGAAGTTGCTCACGTGCAGCAAGGTACGTGCCTGCTCCGCAATCGCATCGGCAACCTTTGGGTGGGCGTGTCCGAGTGACGTCACGGCGATGCCACTCAGGAAGTCCAGATAGCGCTTGCCGCTCGCATCCCACAGTTCCGTTCCGGCACCCTTGATGAACATGACCTGTGGCGCGCCGAAGACCGGAATGAACGGACAGTGTCCTGCACTCTGAGAATCCTGCTGATCGAGCGTCGCTGCAGCGTCTGGCGACGCCATGAATTGATGTGCACTCATGATGCAGAGTCCTTCGTGATCATCGTGCCAACGCCGGCATCGGTGAACATCTCGATCAGCAGCACGTGCGGAATCCGGCCGTCCAAGAGGTGCGTGCGGTTCACACCACCATCGAGGGCCTCGAGACAGCTCTCCATCTTCGGAATCATGCCGCCATCAATCGCCCCGCTCTTCATCATTTCGCGGATTTCTCCTGCCGTCGCCCGTCGCAAGAGCGATGCCGCGTCGTCCTTGTCGAGGCGCAGACCATCAATATCGGTGAGATACACGAGCTTCTCTGCCGAAAGTGCCAGGGCAATCGCAGACGCTGCCGTATCGGCATTCACGTTGTATGCCTGGCCTGCAGCGTCAGCCCCGATCGTCGCGACGACGGGGACTGATCCGTCGGCAATCGCAGACCGCAACACGGTCGTGTCCACCGAGACGATGTCCCCGACGTATCCGAGATCTGGATCTCGCTGCACGACCTTCAAGAGCCCCGCGTCCTGACCGGAAACCCCAACGGCCTGCGCGCCGTGAACGTTGATTGCCGACACCAACTGAGGATTGACCGTTCCGAGCAACACCATGCTGGCGATCTCGATCGTCTCGGCATCGGTGACACGGAGTCCGTTGCGGAACTCCGCCTTCTTCCCCAAGCGCTCCATCATCGCGCTGATCTGGGGTCCACCTCCGTGAACAACGACGGGCCGGATTCCGACGGCGTGCAATAACGCGATGTCCTGAGCAAAGGTGCCCGCCGCATCAGCGTCGGTCGCACCTGCGAGCGCATTTCCGCCGTACTTGACCACGACGGTCTTGCCAGCAAATCGCTGGATGTATGGGAGAGCTTCGATGAGGAGCGATCCCGTTTGCTCGTGAAGTGTCTGCACGCCAGATCCGACGCTCATGGGTACAACCCCACGTGACTCAGACCACTCTGCTCATCGAGTCCGAGTGCGACATTCGCAGCCTGCATCGCCCCGCCAGAGGCACCTTTCGTGAGGTTGTCCAACGCTGCAAGCACAACCACATAGCCCGAACGCTCGTCGTAACGCGCCGTGAGATGCACCGAATTCGTACCCAGGGTTGCCTTCGTGCTCGGAATCGTCGGAGACACCGACACGAAGGACTCTTTTGCATATGCCTTGGCGAGAGCTGCCAGCACACCGGGTGTCGTCGGAGTTGTGCCACCGAACGGTCGTGCATAACAGGTCGCGAGAATTCCGCGGTTCATTGGTGCGAGATGGGGCGTGAAGAGGATCTTCGCTCCGGTCACCTGCTCCATCTCGGGCGTGTGACGATGATCGAGCAGACCATACGCAGTGAAATCTTCATCGACACTCGTGAACATGGATGATGCCTTCAACGACCGCCCTGCACCCGAAACACCAGATGCGGCATCGACGATTACCCCGTTGGGGTCGATCACTTCGCCAGCAACGAGAGGCGCAAGGGCGAGACTCGCCGCGGTGACGTAGCAGCCCGGGGTCGCAACGAAATTCGCCCCGACGAGTTGAGACCGATACAACTCGGGCAACCCGTACACCGCCTTTGTCACGAGTTGCGGCTGATCGTGTTCGAAGCCGTACCAACGTGGATACAGCGATGTATCGCGCAGACGAAAAGCGGCCGACAGGTCGACGACGAGGCGCACCTTGCCGACCAGCTGAGGAGCGAGTTCCAACGCCGCCTCATGAGGCAAGCACAGGAACACGACGTCACACTCAAGCGCAGATTCAAGTTCGAACTGCGAGAAGACCAAATTCGGATAGCGAGTCGACAAAGACGGATAGACCGACGCTGCTCGTGTTCCCGCCTGGCTGTCACCAGTCGCGTAGACGACGTCAAAGTCTGGATGCTGCGCGCAGAGACGCAGAAGTTCAACGCCAGTGAAGCCCGACGCCCCCAGAATGCCGACTTTATACATGAAGAATAACTATACAGTGATCTGCATAGTTATGCAAGAACCCTAGCGCAGCGAGCCACCGAGTTTTTCGACGGCCTGGATGCACTTCGACCGAACTTCGGCGACCGCTTCATCGGTCAAGGTCTTGTCCGGAGCCTGCAGCCGGATGCGGTACGCAATGCTGCGGTGGCCTTCGCGAACACCCTTGCCCCTGTAGACGTCGAATTGGCGGACATCAACGGCCAACGCCCCGCCAGCTTGGCGCAGGGCTCGTTGGACTTGCGACGCGGCGACGTCATCGGCGACGACGAATGCTAGGTCGAAGTCGGTCGACGGAAACTTGCTCACGTGTTGTGCAGCGTGTGGCTTGGGAGTCTCTGCAAGCACGATGGACAGGTTCAGCTCGAGACATGCCACACGCCCGACGATCCCGAGGCGATTCAGCACCGCCGGATCGATTTCGCCAAACGCACCTAATTCAACCTTGCCACGTCGGAGCGCAACGCTTCGGGTGCCGTGATATCCGGTTGGTGTAGCGTCACTGACGAGCTGCGCGCCGACCTCG
>JALRJT010000079.1 GCA_023254985.1 Ilumatobacteraceae bacterium
ATCCGTACAGCGCGCTGCCGATCGCGGGCAAGACCGGCACGGCGCAAGGCTTGAACAACTTGCCGTGGAATGACTCGTCGGCATTCGGGGCATTCAGCTTGAGCCCGCAGCATCCATACTCGGCGTTTGCCTATCTCGAAAAGGCGGGCTTCGGGTCACAAGGGGCAGCGCCAGTCGTCAAGTGTGTGTACTTCGCCATCTCTGGTCGATACAAGATGGATTCCGTGGAAGTCGCTGAACCACTCAACGTCTCTGGAACGTTTGCCGCACCTCCGGTCGGGTTGCGTAATCCGACATGTCTCGCGGGTGGACGATCGGACAGTAGGGACTGATGTCGTCGACCTTCGAACGTTTTCGACCGATCAGCTCCCGGCGCAATCCGACGGTGACGGGAAGTTACTCGGACCCCATTCGCAACATTGACTGGGTGCTGATGGGCTCGGTGATCTCGCTTGTCGTCATCGGACTGTTCACAGTGTTTTCTGCAACTTATCGTCGTCTCGCTGAGCAGGGATTTGACCCGTACGTCTACACGCAACGTCAGGCGATCTTTGTCGTCGTGGCGGGGGTCGTACTCGCGCTTGTGATGACGATTGGTCACGACTGGTTCCGAACACAAAGCGGGTTCTTCTTCGGGGGAGTCATCGTGCTCTTGGTACTCGTGCTCGCAACTGGCGCGGTGACGGGTGGTGCCCGACTTGCGTTCGACCTCGGACCGATCTCGATTCAGCCAGCTGAGCTCGCTAAGCCTGCCGTGCTCCTCGTGGTCGTCGGGTATCTGAGCGAGGCTACGACTGAGCGCATCGATTGGCATCACTTCGTGATGACGATCTACATCGTGATGGTCCCCGTGGGTCTCGTGCTCGCACAACCCGACCTTGGATCTGCTTCGGTGATCGTCGCCGGCGTCGCCGGTGTGCTCTTCATCGCTGGTGCACGACGAAGGTACATGGCGCTCATCGCGAGTTTGTCTGCGGCGACCATCGCCGTGACGTTTGTCTTGTTCCCGTATCAGCTTCGTCGGTTCGACGCCTGGATCAACCAGAACTCCTACGACAAGGATCTCGAAAAGATCGTGCTGCAAGTGCGCTTCGCAAAGCGCGCCGTGTCGACCGGTGGACTTTTTGGCAAGGGCTACCTCGACGGTCCCCTCACGAACGGTAAGTACATCCCGGTGCAATTCACTGACTTCCCGTTCTCGGCAATTGGTGAGCAATTCGGTGCACTGGGCGGAGCGGTCGTGCTCGTGCTGTTCGCAGTGGTGTTGTGGCGTGTCTGGCGTATTGCTCAGATGGCCCGCGATCGGTTCGGGTACTTCCTCGTGACGGGTATCTTCACCATCCTCATGTGGCAGGTGTTCCAGAACATTGGAATGAGCATGGGGGTGACCCCGGTGAGCGGCCTCCCGTTGCCATTCATCTCCTATGGGGGATCCCACCTCGTGTCGAGCGCCATCCTGGTCGGGCTGGTGCAAAGCGTGCACATGCGCCGCCTGCGCTAGGGGAAAAAGGTCCGGCAAAGAGCCCATCTGGGCTGCCCCGCGCAGGTAGCCTGAGGGGCACGGACGGGCAGTCGCCCTTCCAAAGGTCGATATCGCGACTGCGACCCGGCCGATGAGATTCCCCCGAGTCCGTCGGCGAGGTGCGCGAGCGCGACGGCTGCGAGCGCGGATTGATTCCCGCGCATGCTGCTGAAATACACGAAACGAGCAGGAAAATGAGTGAAGTCAACGCTGGGGCCTCCGGCCCTGAGCAGTCCGCAGGTGGCAATTCCCCAGCAAAGAAGCGTCGCCGGGGTCGTCGCGGAGGCAAGAACCGTAATCGCAATCGCCAATCGGCCGGCGCGTCGTCGGCCGTCCCGATGGAGCTCCCCGATCCGCCTCGCGAGGGAAAGATGGTCAGTGCGCAGGCGGCAAGCGAGGCGCTTGTGCGCAAACCGCAGATCGGCGACACTCGTCCAGCTCCTGCGATGGCGCCAAAACCAGAGGCAGCCAAGCCAGCCGCGGACACGCCCAAGAGCAAGTCACGGCGTGGTGGTCGTCGCGGCGGTCGTAACCGGCGCCGCACTGGTGGCTCGGACCAGATGGCTGGGTCGGATGCCGAGTTGATCGAGCGTCGCAAGGGAAAGGAGCGCAACGGCAAGGCCGTTGGTCGCTACATGATGTGCGTCCAGGTGCGCGATGAATTCACTCAAGTCGCAATGCTCGAGGGTCGTTCGCTCATCGAGCACTACGTCTCTCGCCCTGCCGATGATGAAACCCAGATCCACGGCAATATCTACCTCGGTCGGGTGCAGAACGTGCTCCCCGGTATGGAGGCGGCGTTCGTCGACATCGGTACCCAGAAGAACGCCGTGCTCTATCGCGGTGACGTGCAGTTTGACAAAGACGATGTCGTCGAGCAGGGACCAGACCCGCGCATCGAGCAGGTTCTCAAGTCACGCCAGTTGATCCTTTGTCAGGTGACGAAGAATCCGATCGGTGCCAAGGGTGGTCGACTGACCCAGGAAGTGTCGTTGCCCGGACGGTTCGTCGTGTTGATTCCCGACTCCCGCACGTATGGCATTTCCAAGCGCCTGCCCGATGGGGAGCGTCGTCGACTGCGCAGCATCCTCGATCGCATCAAGCCAGAAGAGCACGGCATCATCGTGCGCACGGCCGCGGAGAACGCAACCGAGCACGAACTGACGACCGACCTCACCCGACTCCTCGAGCAGTGGGCCACGATTCGCGAAGCCGCGACGAAAGCCAACTCGCCGACGTTGCTGTACCGCGAACCACCCCTTGCGGTGCGTGTGATCCGAGAGGAGTTCTCGAGTGAGTACCGAGGAATCGTCATCGACGATCGCAAGCTCTACAACGAGGTGCGCGACTACATCCAGGCATTCAACCCCGAGTTCGCCGACCGCGTCGAGTACTACGACCAGTCGGCCGAGGGGCTTGCGCTCTTCGAGCAACACCGGGTGCACGAACAGCTCCGCAAGGCACTTGACAAGAAGGTCTGGTTGCCGTCGGGTGGATCGCTCATCATCGAGCACACCGAGGCACTCACGGTCATCGACGTGAACACCGGCAAGAACGTGGGTAAGTCAAATCTCGAAGAGACCGTCTTCCACAACAACCTTGAGGCCGCCGATGAGATCGCTCGTCAGCTGCGTCTGCGAGACATCGGTGGCATCATCGTCATCGACTTCATCGACATGGAGGTTCGCGAGAACCGTCGCCGCGTCCTCGAGGCGTTCAAAGACGCCCTCGCGCGTGACAAGACCCGCACCCAGGTGTTCGAGATTTCCGAGCTCGGCCTCGTCGAGATGACCCGCAAGCGCATCGGGGAGGGGTTGCTCACCAACTTCGCCGACCCGTGCGTGGTCTGTGAGGGCCGCGGGGTCACCCTCGATTTGTCGATGTTGGACTAGTTCGCAAGCGCCGAGTGCTGGTTGGAGAGCCAGAATCGGCACGGATAGAGTAAAGGACCGCTATGTACGCAGTGATCGCAACCGGAGGCAAGCAAGAGAAGGTGACCAAGGGCCAACAGGTCCAGGTCGAACTTTTGGGTGCCGAAGCAGGCTCCGAGGTGAAGTTCACCCCGGTGCTCGTCGTCGACGGCTCGACCGTGTTGTCGACCAAGACCGAGTTGTCGAAGGCAACCGTGACCGCCAAGGTCATCGGCCAGGCCGCAGGTCCGAAGGTCGACGGCTTCACCTACAAGCGTCGCACCAACCAGCGCCGACGCTTCGGTCATCGCCAGAAGTACTCGCTCATCGAAATCACGTCCATCGCGAAAGGCTGAACCATGTCAAAGACCAAGGGTGGCGGCTCAACCAAGAACGGCCGCGATTCAAATGCACAGCGTCTCGGTGTGAAGGTGTTCGACGGCACGTCGATCACCGCAGGAACGATTCTGATTCGTCAGCGTGGCACCAAGGTTCACCCTGGCAAGAACGTCGGTCGTGGCAAGGACGACACCTTGTTCGCACTTGCTGCGGGCAACGTGAAGTTCGGCGAGCGTCGTGGCCGCAAGGTCGTCGACGTTCTTCCGTCGGCCTGACGACTTTCTTCCTCTGCGTCACCGCCTAGGTGACGTCGATTCCCTTCGGGAGTCGTGCTTCATCAAATCCGAGTAATGCCAGACCCTGTCGGCATGCGTACCGGTCGGTCATTCCGCCCACGAATCCCACCGCATCGTGGAACGCGTCATCGCTGCGTACTGGTGCGATGCGGGTGTGCGACGGAGATCCACCGAGCATGAGCTCTGGATGCGAGGCGTAGTGCTCGACGAGTGCGCGCAGGAGATCGATCACCGACTTTGCTTGTGCCCGGGAGGCATCGCGCATGTAGATGTTGTCGTAGTTGAACTGGCGAAACGCGGCGAGGGCTTCGGCTTCGTTCGGTTGCATGCCGATGCGACCGGTCTCGTGAGTCGCTCGAATCATGCTGGTGATGAAGGCGCGTAGCTGTGACGAACGCGTCGTGCCACATGCACCGCGGACGAGATCGGGGAGTGCCACGGGGGTGACGAGACCCGCAGCAACGGCATCTTCGAAGTCGTGGCAGACATACGCGATGCGATCTGCCCAGGAGACGACTTCGCCTTCTGGTGTCATCGGTGCGGGTCGTGACCACGAGTGGTTGCGAATTCCGTCGAGCGTTTCGGTGCACAAGTTGAGCGGTGAAAGGGTGACGTCTGCTCCCCATGTTGCGTGATCGAATCCTCCCGGCACGTAGGGAGAGAGCGCATCTTCGCTTGCGTGTCCACCAGGTCCGTGTCCGCAGTCGTGGCCGAGCGCGATCGCCTCGGTGAGCGCAACGTTGAGGCCGAGCGCCCGCGCGACCGAAGATGCAACTTGGGCGACTTCGAGCGCGTGGGTGAGTCGCGTGCGCTGATGATCTTGTGGGAAGACGAACACCTGGGTCTTTCCCGCGAGTCGGCGAAAGGCCGATGCGTGGAGAATCCGGTCGCGATCCCGCTCGAAGCACGTGCGATAGGGGTCGGCTTCCTCTTCAACCGCACGATTCCCGGCGCCGATTGCGACCGTTGCGTGCGGGGCGAGAGTCGTCGCCTCGACCTCTTCTCGCTCGTGGCGCGTACGAACGTCGGTCGTGCCGGTGCCCGCCCAGGAGTCCGCGTGGGCGAAGCGGATTGGATGGTCGCTCGCATCGAAGCCCTTCATCGTGGACGCCCATTGTGTGGTGCGTTCCGTCGAGTGTCCATCAGGCATACGACAACGATACGCACCCCGTATCTCACGGATGGGTCAGCCGTAGCATGGAAACCCCCTATGAGTGCATTCGTCGACGAAGCCCAGCTGAACGTTCGCGGTGGTGACGGCGGTGCAGGCTGCGTGAGTTTCCGTCGCGAGGGACCCGTCGCGTTCGGTGGCCCAAACGGTGGCGACGGGGGAGATGGCGGTTCGATCTGGTTGGAGGCCGACCACAACGTCGCCTCGCTGCTTGCATTCCGTGACCATCCTCACCGTCGTGCAGGCGACGGCGTACACGGAATGGGCAAGGACCTCCATGGTCGTCGTGGGGAAGACCTCATCGTCAAGGTTCCAGAGGGCACCGTTGTACGTGACATGTACTCAGGCGAGGTGCTCGCCGATCTCGCGTCTCACGGCGCACGCTTCCAGGCTGCGAGCGGTGGTCAAGGTGGCCGTGGCAATGCGCGCTTCTTGTCAAATCGACGCCGTGCACCGAAATTCGCCGAACAGGGCGAGCATGGCAAGGAACGGTGGCTGAAACTCGAATTGAAGTTGATGGCCGACGTCGCTCTCGTCGGATTTCCGAATGCCGGAAAGTCGACGTTCATCAGTGTGGTCTCGGCGGCCAAGCCGAAGATCGCCAACTATCCGTTCACCACGTTGGAACCGCATCTCGGCGTGGTGCGGTTGGGCGAGGAGACCGAGTTCGTCATCGCCGACATTCCCGGCCTCATCGAGGGTGCGAGCGAGGGTCGCGGGCTTGGGCATCAGTTCTTGCGACACATCGAGCGGGCGCGCGTCCTGTGCATCCTCGCCGACTTGGTTTCGATGGAGGGAGTTGCTCCGGAAACACAGGTGGAGGTGCTGTTGCGCGAGTTGCAGGCATACCGACCCGAA
>JALRJT010000104.1 GCA_023254985.1 Ilumatobacteraceae bacterium
ACGTCGTTGAAGCTGTGCGTCACCTGCGCAACATCATCGGCGACATTCGCAAGATCACGCAGGCAGACTCGGCTGAGTTGTTCGACTGGGCCAAACGCTTGTCGGCGCCACTGCCGCTCGTGCAGGAAATCGCCGAGACGGGTTGGTTGCAGGTGCCCATCTTCTGCGCAGGAGGCATCGCCACGCCAGCTGACGCTGCACTTGCCATGCAGCTCGGTGCAGAGGCGGTGTTCGTCGGTTCGGGAATCTTCAAGAGCGACAACCCGTCACCGCGCGCCAAGGCAATCGTCGAAGCGACGACGCACTTCCGTGATCCGCACATCCTCGCCAAGGTCAGCCGAAACCTCGGCGCACCAATGACGGGAATCGGCATGGACGAGATCAATCAGAAGTACGCGGAGCGCGGCTGGTGAACGATTCGAGGCCTCCGGGTGAACGCGGTCGTCGGCATACTCGCCCTGCAGGGAGCATTTAGGGCCCACGAACTCGCCGTGAAGCAGTGCGGCGTATCCACACTTCAGGTGCGGACCCCTGAGGAGCTCGACCATGTCGATGCCTTGGTGATGCCAGGTGGTGAGTCGACGACGATGTCGCATCTGTTGACGACGTCGGAGTTATTCGACCCGATTGCCAAGCGTTTGAGTGACGACATGCCCGTGTTCGGCACGTGTGCAGGAATGATCCTGCTTGCGCAGAAGGTCTACGACGCTCGACCGGATCAACGCTCTTTTGCCGCCCTTGACATCGATGTGCGCCGCAATGCCTATGGGCGACAAGTCGACAGCTTCGAATGTGATCTCAGTGTGATGGGCCTCGCAGAGGATTTCCATGCTGTGTTCATTCGGGCCCCTCGTGTGGAACGGGTTGGTGAAGGGGTCGAGGTTCTCGCACAGCATGACGGCGTGCCCGTGCTCGTGCGCCAAGGTCGCATGATGGCTGCATCGTTCCATCCGGAGCTGACCCCAGATGTACGTATTCACGAGCGATTCCTGTCCATGGTCACGGAGGTATAGCGATGTCAGGACATTCCAAATGGGCGACGATTAAGCGCAAGAAAGGCGCGATCGATAAGGCGAAGGGAAAGACGTTCGCCAAACTTGCGCGTCAACTCGAAGTTGCCACTCGTGAGGGAGCGAGCGGAGACATTTCGAGCAATGCCGCGTTGCGCACCATCGTGTCCAAGGCGAAAGCCGCACACATGACCAACGATGCGATCGATCGGGCAATCAAGCGCGGTCTCGGCGAGCAGAGCGGTGCGTCCTACGAGTCGATCACGTATGAGGCGTATGCCCCGGGCGGTGTGGCCATGTTGATTGATGTGCTCACCGACAATCGCAATCGAACTGCTTCTGACGTGCGATCGCTGTTCAGCAAGTGGGGTGGTGCGATGGCGGAACCCGGTTCGGTTGGTTGGCAGTTTTCACGCAAAGGAATCATCCAAGTCGGCAAGGAAGTGAGTGAAGACGACATCATGGTCGTCGCACTCGACCATGGCGCCGAAGACATCGTGGATGAGGGGGACTCGTGGCGGGTCACGTGCGATTCATCCAGCGTCTTCGACCTGAAGGCCGCACTCGAAGCTGGTGGAATCACCGTGCAGTCGGCAACGTCGACGATGGTCTCATCCATGTCGGTTCCCGTAACAGATGCTGCGATCGCAAAGTCGATCGTGCGCATCATGGACGACTTGGAAGAAAACGATGACATCCAGGACGTGTATTCCAATTTCGATATGTCCGACGATCTGTTGAGCGAGGTTGCATCATGAGCGTGAAAGTTGGAGACAAGGCACCAGATTTCGTCCTGCAGGGTACGGGTGGGCGTAACTACACGTTGAGCGAGTACCTCGGTCAGCCGGTCGTGATCGTGTTCTATCCAGGTGACGGAACACCGGTGTGCACCAAGCAGCTGAACGACTACAACGACGACCTCGGTCAGTTTTCAGACCTGGGTGCACAAGTCCTGGCGATTTCTTCCCAGGGTCTTGCCAGCAAAGAAGACTTCAGCGCCAAGCACGGGTTCGGGTTTCCGCTCCTCGCAGACGTCGACAAGACAGCGGCCAAGGCGTACGGCATCCTCGGTCCGCTCGGGTTCCCACGTCGGTCGGTCTTCGTCGTGGATGCCAAGGGAGTCATTCGCTACGTCCATCGGGCTCTGGCCGGCGTCACCTATCGGCCAGTATCTGAGCTGGTCGAGGCCATCAACGCGGCCCGCTAGGGCTGGGCAAAGCCCCCACTGGGTTGCCCCCAGTCACTACAATCAAACACATGTTCGCCCCACGTCCATCGGACGTCGATCGCCACGAGGTCATCCTTGGTGTGGATCCGGGTCTGACGCGCTGTGGCTTTGCGGCCCTTCATGCTCGTGGCGCAACGATCGACGTCGTGGCGATGGGAGTGCTCACGTCTCCGTCTGACATGGATCTCGCCGAGCGACTCGCCATGCTCCACGGCGATTTCGAGTCACTCTTGAAGGAAGTGCGTCCGCACGCCGTCGCCGTCGAGCGGGTGTTCTTCCAATCCAACGTGAGCACCGCAATGAGTGTCGCGCAGGCGAGTGGAGTCGTACTTGCGCTTGCCGCATCTCGCGGCATTCCCGTCGTGCAGTACAGCCCGAGTCAGGTCAAGAGCGCGGTCGCGGGTTCAGGAAACGCCGACAAGTTGGCGGTGCAAAAGATGGTGCAGCGTCGTCTTTCATTGTCCTCACTTCCGGAGCCGGCCGATGCGTCCGATGCCGCAGCGATTGCGCTCTGTCACATTGCGGCGTCTCCACTGGCGACTCGCGTTGGTGCAGCGCAGGGGGTGACGAAATGATCGGGAGCTTGCGCGGAGTCGTCGTTGAGCGCATCGAAGACTCGACAGTCCTCGTCGAAGTCGGAGGCGTCGGCTATCTCGTCCACGTCACTCCACGAACACTTGCAGAATTGGAGCCAACATCGTCGGCGTTTCTTTATGTTCATCAGCACATCCGTGAAGATGCTCACACCCTGTATGGATTCCTGGATCGCGATGAACGCAGGACGTTCGAATCGTTGATTGACACACATGGCATCGGACCATCGATGGCAATGGCAATCCTCGCCACACATTCACCGCGAGCCCTCACCGACATCGTGGCCAACGGCGATGTCGCCTCGCTTACGTTGGTACCTGGCGTCGGCAAGAAGACCGCCGAACGACTGTTGATCGAATTGAAGGGCAGACTCAACCTGCCCATGTTGGACGGCATGACCTCGGCGGGATCGACGTCGTCCGTAGCCCAGGTGCGCGAAGCGCTCGTCGGCCTCGGTTACGGTCACGATGAGATTCGAGATACCTTGCGTGAACTCGATGGATCGCTCGACGCAGAGCGGCTGTTGCGTGATGCGTTGAACCTCTTGGGAGCCCGCCGTGCGTGAAGACTTCGTCGACCCACGATCGAATGCGACCGACGACGAGCGTGTGCTCGAGGCCGGCCTTCGTCCGACGTCGCTAAACGATTTCGTCGGTCAGCGCGAGTTGAAGGAACACCTCTCGATCGTCCTCGGCGCCGCCCAAAAACGTGGTCAGGCCGCGGACCACCTGTTGCTCGCGGGCCCACCCGGACTCGGCAAGACAACGCTTGCAGGAATCGTCGCCACCGAGATGGGTGCCAGGCTGCATGTCACGTCCGGACCTGCCTTGGAACGCGCAGGCGACCTTGCAGCAATTCTCACCTCACTCGAAGAAAACGATGTCTTGTTCATCGACGAGATCCATCGTCTGTCGCGTACGGTCGAGGAAATTCTCTATCCCGCGATGGAGGA
>JALRJT010000148.1 GCA_023254985.1 Ilumatobacteraceae bacterium
ATGATCGAGCGAGTGCGCTCGAGTTCGGCAAAGCGCTGGCGGCGATCGCGGGTCGTTTGCCGCTGCCCGAACCGATCGAGACGTTGCAGGCAAAGCGCTTCGAGGAAGTCATCGAGCAGCGGGAGCAGGAGCGCACGGGCGAGTTGCAACGCCCCGTTATCGAAGAGGACGCCGCTAGTCAAGAGCCGGTGACGATCGTCTCGACTCCGTCAGGCATCACGATCTCCGACGACAGTGGCTCGCAACCACTCGTGATCGATGTGCCGACCGAAGTCAAGCGGCACCGCACGGTGTGGATGATCGGTGCGCTGATTGCCGTCACCGTCGCTGGCGTGCTCGCGTTCCAGACATTGTTCACGACCTCGCACGTCGTTCCCGACGTTGCGGGGATGCAACAGTCGGAGGCGCTCAATGTGCTCACGCCGTTCAATTGGAACGTCGTCGTCACTGCACAGCGCAGCGAAGGCTCTCCACCCGGCACCGTGCTCGGCACCGATCCCGCAGCAGGCGAGAACCTTGCCGAAGGATCGACGCTCACGCTGTTCGTCTCCGAAGGTGAACCGCTCGCGACATTGCCCGAGCTGGCGGGTGTACCTGAACCCGATGCGCTCGCGCAGCTCGAGACGCTTGGACTGGTTGTCAAAGTCATGCGCGCGGATAACGAGGACATCCCCGCCGGCGCGGTCATCTCGTGGGTGATCCCGGAGCAGCCAACGATCGTGGCTGGGGGCGAGGTGTTGCGAGGCACCTCGATCGACCTCGTCGTTTCGAACGGTCCCGCTCCCCGAGACGTACCGCTCATCGTCGGGTTGACCCTCGAACAGGCGCAGGCCGCACTCGCCGAGTTACGCCTGACGTTGCTCGAGACGCCACCTGCGAAGAGCAATGCAGCGGCGCAAGGACTGATCGGTGCGCAGTCGCCACCGCCGGGCGAAAAGGTGGCACGAGACTCTGCGATCGCGTATTCGATCTCGCTCGGCCCGGATCTCGTGGCGTTGCCGAACATCATCGGCAACAACTTCGCGATCGTCGAACCGCGCCTCGTCGAGGCCGGATTCGTTGTGGGCAATGTCACAGGGCGCCAGCAGAACAAGTTGCGTAAGGCGCTCGTTGGTGGGCAAGAGGTCGGCAACGGTGACGAGTTGCCACGTGGTGCGACCATCGACCTCGTCTTCCCGTAGGACGGGGCTTCGCCACGGAGGTGGCAACTACCGTTGAGCATGTGACTCGCGACGAACTGCATCAGGCGTCGCACGAAGAACTCGGCATCATCGACTCCGGTGGCGTTGATGAAATCTCCGTCATTCCGTGGTCGCGCCTCCTACGCCGCAAGGTGACCCGTCGCGTCTCAATGACGCATCGCAAGGCGACCCTCCTCGTGTTGCTCGCGAGCGTGTTCACCGTGAGCTTCACGATCACGTTGCTCGTCGTGAGCCTGAAGACCGTCGCTGACGACGTCGGCACAAGCGTGTCGGTGATGAGTTGGGTGATTACGGGACCGTTGCTCGCCTTCGGTGTCGTTGGTCCGGCGTTCGGCAAGGCAGGCGACTTGTGGGGACACAAGCGACTGTTCGTCTATGGGTTGGTCGGTGCTGCGATCTTTGCGTTGGGGAGTGCGTTCGCATGGAACGCGCTCTCGCTCATCGTCTTGCGCACACTGTCGGCTGCATCGGGATCTGCCACCGGACCGGCTGCGATGGCCTACATCAACCGCCTGTTCGATGACGACGAGCGCGTGAGACCACTCGGCGTGTGGAGCTTCGTCACCGCGGGAGCACCTGTCATCGGTGTTGTCGCTGGCACTCCACTTGTCGAGGCTTTCGGCTGGCGAATCATCTTCCTTGTCCAAGTACCACTGTGTCTGCTCGGCGCGGCGATCTCGCAGAAGCTCCTGCCCGAAACCGAGCGCCAGACCAACGTGCGCTTCGATGTGTGGGGATCGGTCACGCTTGGCACCGGTGCCGTGCTCGTGCTTCTCACCATCAACCGCGGAAACTCCTGGGGATGGTCGAGCGTCCCAACAATTGCAGCGGGCATCCTCGGTGTCGCTGCATTGTGGCTGTTTTATCGAATCGAATCCCACATCGACAATGCGCTCATGCCCGTGAAGTGGCTACGCATGCGCAACGTGGCGTTCCCGGTCGTCACGGTTGGCCTCATGAACGTCGCGTATATGGGGAGCTTCTTGCTCGTGCCGCAGATGTTGGAGAATGCACTCGGATACACCCCGGGTCACATCGGATGGCTCGTGATCTCGCGGCCACTGGTGTTCTCACTGATCGCACCGATGGCCGGTTACATCGTCGGGCGACTCGGAGAGCGCAACACGGGGATGTGGGGAGCCGTTGCGATCGTGGTGGCGATGGTCATCCTCACGACGATCGACGTCGGCGTGAGCGACCTCATCGTCATTGCGGGCCTCGGGCTCACCGGGTTCGGCATGGGTATCGCCGCGCCGTCACTGATGGCACTGTTGTCTGCATCCGTCGAGACCGCGAATATGGGTGTGGCGAGTGCGATGCAGCAACTGATGTCGCAGATGGGCGCCGTGCTCGGTGGCGCGTTGATGATCGCCGTGCACGACGTCACCGAGTCGAGCGGGACTGTGCAGAGTTACAGCTACGGGTTGTACGTGGGTGTGGTGGCTGCGGTCCTCGCCGTCATCACGGCGCGAATGGTTCGTTCGCCGCGCGCCTAGGAGAACTCGGCGGTGATCGCCATGATCTCGGCTGCAACCTGATCGGCGAGATCTGTCTGTGGCATCGCGGTCTGCATGAGCATCATTTTGGTCATGTCGCCGTCGATGCGCACCTTGCCAGAGAGGAACGCCTGCATTCCGAGTTGCGGATCGCGCATCAAGAAGATGTGGCGGGCGGTCTCGTAGTCGGTCGTGACCGTGAGGTCGGGATTCTCGAGGTGACCAAGGTCCATTACGAGCACACCGGATGAGGTGTCAAGGTGGCTGTTGATGGTGCCGTCGCCGAAGGGAACCTTGGTGACGACCTGATTCATGCGGATCGGGATGTCGATGCGCGGGGCATCGTCTTGATACTTCTCGCGAATTTCGCGAGCTGCTGCGATCCACTCGGCGGACAAAAAAGGATGTGGCATTGCGCGTCAGGCTAGTTGGACGCTGAACGAATCGCGTCTCGTGTCGCCGATGCCACAGTGCGTGCGCGATCAGCGAAATCTACGCCCGCGCTCGCATACAGCACTGCGCGTGAGGAGTTGATGATGAGCCCGTACCCGCGCGAGTCGCGACCCGCGCGAACGACGGCCTCGACGTCGCCACCCTGGGCTCCGATTCCGGGGACGAGGAGTGGCATGTCGCCGACGATCGAGCGCACGCGTGCGAGTTCTGCAGGATAAGTCGCGCCGACGACCAGTGCCACGTCCCCGCGCGATGCCCACTTGGTCGCCGCGGTCGTGGCGATGTGCTCGTACAGCGGTTCGCCGTTGACGTCGATTCCCTGGAACTCACCACTGCCCGCATTCGATGTGCGGCACAACACGATCGTGCCGCGACCGGTGTGTGCAAAGAACGGCTCGAGGGAGTCGGTACCAAGATAGGGGTTCACGGTGACGGCATCTGCGCCGTAGCGCTCGAAGGCCTCACGCGCATACAGCGCGGCGGTGTCGCCGATGTCGCCTCGTTTGGCATCCAGGATGAGGACCACCTCGGGATGGTTCGCACGGATCTGCGAGCACAACTCCTCGAGTTCGCGCTCGGCTCCGATGGCGGCGAAGTAGGCGATCTGCGGCTTGAATGCGCACACCAGATCAGCGGTCGAGTCGACGATTGCACGGCAGAACTCGAGCACACCGCGCGGAGACTGCTCGATGCCGCTCGGCAGTTTGGCGAGGTCTGGGTCGAGTCCGACACACAGCATGGAATCGCGAGCCGACCATGCGGCGCGCAACTTGGTCGAAAACGACATCGTCACTCGACGATCGAGATAGCCCCGGTGGGGCAGTAGTCGACGGCCTGCTGGACTTTGACGCGCAGCGACTCTGGCGGGTTGGCGTCGAGCACGTGCAGCATGCCGTCGTCGCGCAACTCGAAGACCTCTGGTGCCTGATGTTGGCATCCGCCCGTGGCGGCACAGAGATCGAAGTCGACGACGACGCGCATGACGGTCAGAGTAGTGCTACTTGGCTCGGTGACGCTCGAAGCCGCTGAGCACGGCACGCAGCGATGCGGTGATCGTGTTCGGATCGATGCCGACTCCCCAGCGGGTCGTGCCCTTTGCGTCACCAGTTTCGACGTAGGCGACCGCCGTTGCCTGTGAGCCTTGCCCGAGTGCGTGTTCGGTGTAGTCCTTCACGTCGAGGTCCGATCCGAACTCGGATCGAATCGCCTGCACGAAGGCATCGATCGGGCCGTTACCGACACCGGTGAACGTCTTGCGCTCACCGCGCACGTCGACGTACGCGGTGATCTGGGTGTGTCCGGTCGCCGAATCGCTGCGCAGTTCGTGGCTCACGAGGTTGTATGCGGGAACTTCGGGAAGGTACTCATTCGTGAACGCTTCCCACATCACTGCTGGCGAGATCTCCGTTCCGGAGTCTTCCGTGATGTGCTGGATGTTCTGCGAGAACTCGATCTGCAGTCGGCGCGGCAGGTCGAAGCCGTGCTCGGTCTTCATGATGTAGGCGACTCCGCCCTTGCCTGACTGGCTGTTCACGCGCACGACGGACTCATAGGTGCGGCCGACGTGTTTGGGATCGATCGGCAGATACGGTACGCCCCACTGGTCGTAGTCGGTGGGCAGCGCCTCGAAGCCCTTCTTGATCGCGTCCTGGTGGCTGCCCGAAAATGCGGTGTAGACGAGGTCGCCGACGTACGGATGACGCTCGGGCACCGGCAGGCGGTTGCAGTACTCCGCGTCGCGGCGCAACGCATCGATGTCACTCACGTCGAGCATCGGATCCACGCCGTTGACGAACAGGTTCATCGCGAGCGTCACGACGTCCACGTTGCCGGTGCGCTCACCGTTACCAAAGAGCGTTCCCTCCACGCGATCGGCTCCGGCCATCACGCCGAACTCGGCGGCCGCGACGGCACATCCACGATCGTTGTGCGGGTGGAGCGAGATGCACACGGTGTCGCGACGAGGAATGGTGCGGATGAACCACTCGATCACGTCTCCATACACGTTGGGCGAGTAGCACTCGACCGTGGCGGGGAGGTTCAAGATGAGCTGGGTGTCCTTGGTCGGCTTGATCACGTCCATCACCGCGGTGCAGATCTCGATGGCGAACTCTGGTTCGGTGAGGGTGAAGCTCTCAGGGGAGTATTCGTAGCGAATCTCCGTCGAACCCATCGTGGCTTCGAGTTCCTTGCACAACTTCGCAGCATTGACCGCAATGTCGACGATGCCCTGCTTCTCGAGACCGAACACGACGCGTCGCTGCAGCGGGTTGGTGGAGTTGTAGAAGTGCACGATCGCTCGGGGTGCACCTTTCAGGCACTCGTACGTGCGACGGATGAGGTCCTCGCGGCACTGCACGAGCACCTGGATGGTCACGTCCTCGGGGATGAGGTCGCGTTCGATCAGTTGACGCACGAAGTCGTAGTCGGGTTGGCTCGCCGACGGAAACCCGACCTCGATCTCCTTGAAACCCATCTTTACGAGGGTGGTGAACATGCGCATCTTGCGCTCGGGGTCCATTGGATCGATGAGGGCCTGGTTGCCGTCGCGCAGGTCGACCGAGCACCACAGTGGGGCCTTGCGGATCACCTGGTTCGGCCACGTGCGGTCGGTGAGCACGACGGGCACGAACGCCGAGTATTTCTCGAAGGGCATCTTTTTCGGTTGTGTCGGTTGTGGGGCCATGGTGTTGGTCTTTCGGTGGTCGGGATTTTCGGGCAAAGAAAAACCCCCTGGCCTTGTGGGCTCAGAGGGTGTCGGCGGCAGCGAGTATGAGGCTGACGCCGCTAGGTAAGTAGAAGGACGAGGGTTGAAGACGTCATCGCTGACCAGCCTAGCGGCGGGTTCAGCGAGGCGTCGGGGTGAGGAAGTTGGCGAACTGCCACGGATCCGAGCGATCGAGCAGGCGATCGTCGTTGCCGAAACCCGGGAACGGGTCGAAGCGCTCCGACAACGGCGTCCAGTCGGCTGGCGCCGAGTGGATCTCGCCGATGTAGGGACGCGTGGCGTCGAGGAGCTTCTTCCACGGCAGATCGTCGGGGACGCACACGCCCTCGTTCGGGCAGTCGATCAACCACTGCACCGCTGCCACGACCGACCCCGCCACTTGCAAAGTGGTCGCGCTCTGGCCGGGGATGATGCTGCGCGCTTCGTCGATCGAGAGCAACGATCCGGTCCACCAGGACTTGAACGGATGCCCCATCACGAGCACGCCGAGCTCGTCGCGACCGGAGATGATCTCGTCGTTCAAGATGCGCTCGCGAGGCTGCATCTCCCAGTTGCGCATGCGCAACTCGAGCACGCTGTTGATCGCCACGTCGGATGGGTGGTAGGCGTAGTGCACCGTCGGTCGGTATGCGTCGGTGCCATCAGCATTTTTCACCGTGAGGTGACGACACATCGACCAGGCGCAAGACATCGAGATACCCCAGCGAGCAGACCCAGTCACGATACTCATCAAGCTTGCCAGCCGCATAGAAGCCGCCAATCACCGCCCCCATCGAGCTGCCGGAAATCCCGACAATCTCGTAGCCTCGTTCTTCCAGCGCCTGAATCACGCCAATGTGGGCGTAACCACGCGCG
>JALRJT010000206.1 GCA_023254985.1 Ilumatobacteraceae bacterium
GCCCTGCCGACGCTGGCATCGTGATGATGCAGTGGCTTCCAGTTCGGTCCCGGCTCGATCACGTCGTCTGGCTCAACGCCGTGTGACACCAGATTGACTACCTCGTGGAGTTCACTATTCACGCGATGACGCTCGTTGTGGGCGTGCGCTCGCAATTCGACCTTCGGTGGCAAGATTGCCTCCCGGTCTCGATGACGCTTGCTCATGGACCCCGCCTTTCTCACCCGTGGGTGATGACGAATATTCCTGTGCTTGCTCCCCTTGGCGACACCATACACCCGGTGCGGGAGCCCGTTGGAACGTCGGGACGGCCGTCTATTTCTTGGAGATCTTTGCCTGCAGCGCGGCCAAGCGCTCGGCGAACCACGGCTGGCGGGTACTCCACAACTGGGGGTCGAGTTCGCGGGCAACGGCCTCTGGGTGGGTACGCACGTCAGCCATCGCTGCGATCGTCTTCTTCGTCTCGATGACGAGCTCGCGAGGTGCGCTCGCTGCACGAGCGGCAAGTTCGTGTGCGGACGCCAACAACTCGTCGTCGGGCACGCACTTCCACACGAGTCCGATGCGCTCGGCCTCGCGACCGGACAACACTTCACCGAAGACGACGGTCGCCATTGCGGCCTGTGGTCCCGCGATACGACGCAACATCCAGGTGTGCCCTCCGCCCGGGTGGATACCAATCTGTAGAAAGCGCGTGTCGAACTTTGCACGTTCGGCAGCGATGCGCACGTCACAACCGAGTGCGAGGTTCATTCCGGCGCCGACCGCCGCACCGTTTACCGCCGCGATCGTCGGCAGTGGACTGCGCGCGATGCGCAGGAACCCCTCATAGATCACACCGAGTGAGTCGCCGTCTGCTTCGGCCAGGTTGCCAAGGTTCGCTCCAGCACAGAACGCTGGTGGCGCGCCAGTGACGACCACTGCTCCGACCGACGTGTTGGCCTCGAGTGCATCCATCGTGGCGACGATCTCGGCCACCATCTCCTTGGTCAACGTGTTGCGCTCGGAGGGATTCTCCAGCGTGAGGGTGGCGATGCCGTCAACAATGTCGCAACGCACGAGAGCCATGCCGCAAGGCTACCGAGGTCGCCTCGCACTGGTAGACCGAAAAGCACTACCCTCCATTGCAATGCTCGACCACGTGTTCACAGACGCCATCGGCGCGCTACGCGATGCGTTCGGCAATGCGTTCCTCGAGCGCCAGGCCTTCGAGGAGCACCTCCAGTCCGACGTCCTCCTCGGAGATCTCGTGTGGGAGACGAGTTATGGCCTCCCTGGTGAGGGCACCCCTCCCCGCGTCGTTGCCCACATCACTTTTTCATGGCCAAGTTGGAGTCAAGCCCTCTATCGCAGCTGGTACGTGGAGGGCGTCATGCTCGAGCGACCTGCCATCGACATGGAGGTCGTGTTCCGGGTCCAGCGGCTTGCAGACCAGCCACAGCCAAACCTCGTGGAGACGATCGCGGTCGACGAAAGCCCTGCGATCGGTGACGGCAAGCTTGAACGTGACAACGTGACCGTCGAGATCTGCCATTCGTCAGCAGTGACGACCGACTACGCGATCGAGATGACCTATGGCGGCCAGTACGAGTTGAACGAAGAGACGCTCCAGGACGGCTCGAGTGCAGTCCTCGACGAGCACTTTGGCGTACTCGGTACCTGGGTTGCCTCGACACTCGTCAAGCTCGGTGACCTTCGACTCACATTCTTGCCAGCCGAAGAGAATTCATAGCCGCATACCTTCGCAGCCACGTGTTGTGACCCACTCGTGACTCTTTTCGGACACTCGTCCGAACTAGGGTGTCTTCGTGGCCACCAGCCGAGTGAATCGATGGAAATCCCCGATCGAACGGGTGCATTCCGACCTTGCGGACAACGTCCGAACCGCACGACACGCAGCTGGACTCACCCAGGATCAACTCGCCGAATATGCAGGTCTCGAGCGCAAGAGCATCAACCGAATCGAGAACAACCGGCTCTCGCCGACGATCGACACGCTTGTTCGCATCGCAATGGTGTTGAAGATTCCCGTCAGCGACCTGATCGACGGCTAAGTCCTACCGAGCAGCAAATCGATCCGCGAGGTCGCGGGCGATACCTATGCACGCATCGGCGAGTGCCACACTGTCATCACTTCTTCCGTCTGCGAGATACTCGGCAAGGCACACGTTGGCGACACCATCCTCGACACATCGACGCTCCACCTGCGTAGAACCAAACCCATTCAGGCTCACGACGGCGACCATGTCAGCTTCCACGTCGATCACATCGAACAACGGAGGCTCCCCGATCGAGCGCACCTGGCTGGGATCAGTGAGGGTGAACGGCTCCAGAACTCCGACACTCGCCTCGATCCCTTCCGTTCGCGCAAGAACGTCGAGCGCCACCGAGAGATAGTGCGCGATGAGCCCGGCGGTCACGGGATCGGTGTCGCAGACTCCGATGATCATTGGAATCCAACTGCAGGCGCGACACGATCATGAAGATATCGGCTGCGCTGCATCAGCGCGTCAGATTATCCCAAGTGTGGTACTGAAAGACGGATCGCTCTAGCGATTGCGCTCGGCGACGGCGTGCACCTCGATGCCACCGCGCGGGCGCTGGGTGAGCTCGACACGAACCCACACTGGTTTGACCGTCGTCATCACTTCGCCGGCGATCTCGGCCGCGAGCGCCTCGGCAAACACCGCCATGTTGCGGAAGCGCCACAGGTACAACTTGAGCGACTTCGACTCGATGCAGAACTGGTCTGGCTGGTACTCGATGACCACCTTGGACAGGTCTGGCTGCGCGGTCACGGGGCAGATTGAGGCGAGCTCGTCAGTCGTGAAGCGCACTGTCGTGACATGAGTCGGTGCCGGGAACACCTCGACGTGGTCAATGGCCTCGCGCACGGTCGAGCCGAGAACGGTCAGATTTTCGAGTGTCACGCCTTCCAGCGTATTGGGGCGACCTTCGATGCCCTACCGCATGTGGGCGGGAATGAGCGTGCTCAGCTGCACGAGCGGTCGCGGTCCCACATGGGTGATGACCTCGGACGCCGACAGCGAACCGAGGCGACCGCAGTGCTCAATCGGCATGCCGCGCGTGAATCCATACAAGAAACCCGCGGCGTAGAGGTCTCCTGCCCCGGTCGCGTCCACCACTCGCTCGACGGGCTCCGGCTCGATGTGCACGACGTCGTTTCCGTTGATGACGACCGAGCCGCGCTTGTCTCGAGTGACGGCTGCGAACTCGCAGTCCTGGCGCAGTTGCCCGAGTGCCTCTTCGTAGTCGCTCACCTGATACAGCGACATCAACTCGAACTCGTTGCAAAACAAGATGTCGATGTCGTTCAAGATGAGATCCATGAAGTCCTCGCGGTGGCGATCGACGCAAAACGAATCAGACAGCGTGAGTGACACCTAGATCGGAAGAGCGTCGTGTAG
>JALRJT010000210.1 GCA_023254985.1 Ilumatobacteraceae bacterium
CCGCGTTGTTCACGAAGATGTCGAGCGAACCAAATTTCTCGAGTGTCGCACTGACGATTGTCTCCGCGCTGTCCACGTCTCCAGTATTTGCTGCAAGATATGCGCAGTTGCCGCCGATATCCTCGACTGCTTTCCGCAGCGAATCCTCCTTGCGCGACACGATCATCACGTTCGCTCCGCAGCGAACGAAGGTTGCTGCGATTGCCTTCCCAATTCCTCGCGACCCACCAGTGACGAGCGCCGTTTTACCCTGCAGGGAGATGTCCATGAAGCCGACCCTAGTGGTCAGACGGGAACATTCGTGACCCGCACGCGCTGGATGCGCCGGCCATCGAGCATGTCAACCTTGAACTTCCAACCGTTCCACTCCACCGAGTCGCCGATTGATGGAACCTTGCCGAGTTCACCAAAGATGAATCCGCCGAGCGTGTCATATTCCTTCTCGGGAATTGCGAGTTCGAGTTCATTGTTCACCTTCGATATTGGGAGCGAGCCTGCGACGAGGAACTCCCCGTTGCCAACCGCCTGAATCACCGCAAGTTCCTCGTCATGTTCGTCGACGATCTCACCGACCAGCTCCTCGAGACAATCCTCAAGGGTGACGAGACCGACGATGATTCCGTACTCGTCGGCGACCATCGCCATGTGATACTTGTTCGCCTGCATGTTGCGCATGATCTCTGCGACGGGCTTCGTTTCAGGAATCACGTCCATATGATGCATGTGGCCATTGATGAGGTCCGCGCCGCGACCATCCCGCTCCGCCTTCACCAAGTCCTTCACGTAGACGACGCCGACCACGTCATCAACTTCGTCATTGTCCTTGCGGAACACCGGCAAGCGACTAAACCCTTGATCGATGGCTTTGTTCAACGCCATCGTCACTGTGAGATCGTCGTCAACATATACGACGTCCGGACGTGGCACCATGATCTCGCGAACAATGGTGTCACCAAATTCGATCACAGACTCAATTAGCTCGCGCTCCTCTTGCTCAATCACACTCTCCTGGGCGGCAGCTTCGACGATTCCAAGGAATTCAGACTCGCCGATGAATGGCCCTTGTCCGAGGCCCTCACCTCGCACGATGACGTTTGTCAGTTTGATGAGCAGATTCGAGGCAAGACGCAGGGGCCAGAATCGCACGAGCAACTCAATCGGACGCGCGGTGAGTGTTGCACCCTTGACTGGGTGCAGTAACGCATAGGTCTTTGGAACCGCCTCGGCAACCACGAAGAACAACACGACGTTGAGCACGACGCCGATAACCACCCCGACGGGACCAAATAGATCTCCTGCAACGATTCCTGTCAGGGTCGCCTGGATCGTCTGACAGACATTGACGGTGAGGAGCAAAGGATTGACCCACAATGTGGGCTGTTCGGCAAGACGCGTGAGTGCCTTCCCCGACCGAACACCCTGTTCGAGGAGTGCCGCAGCCCGAGGCTTGGTCATCTGGGACAGACTCATCTCAGCAAGCGCGAGAAACACGAGGACGACCAACAGTGCCGCGATACCGACAATCATCCACAGGTGCACGCTGGAGAACGTCGAGGCAATCATGCAGTCACCTCGGGGATGTGGCGGAACGCACTAGGTGCAGGCCCCTTCCAGAACAATGCCTCAAGATGACTTCGCTCAAGTGCCCACATGGCCACTTGCGCTTCGTCGGTGTCGTGGTCGTTGCCAAGAACGTGCAGGATTCCGTGTACGAGCAGCAAGGCGAGCTCGCTCTCGAAATCGCCCGCATGAACTGGCGCCTGCTTCGCTGCAACCGTTGGACAAATCACCACATCACCGAGCAGGAGCGGATGGTCATGGACGTCGAGCGGCTTCTTTGTTGGACCGAAAGAAAGCGCGCCAGGTCCTGGGGTGCGCGACGCTTCAATGGCATCGATCGGAAATGCGAGTACATCGGTGGGACCACCCTTGCCCATGAACTGAGCATTCAGCTCGGACATGGTGGATTCATCGGCGAAGATCACCGTGAGCTCGCTTTGACCCGTAACCCTCTCGGCAATTAGAACCTCGGTTGCGAGCTTTTGCCAACGCTCCATGTCGAGCTCGAAGTCGTGCTGCTCGTCGACGACGAAGACCTCCACCTCGCCGTCACCGCCGTGCCGTCGCGGGGCGTACTTTCCAGGGCGCCGCCACATCACGACGCTGACTCACCTCGCCGAGCCTGATCGCTGGTCTCGTATGCGGCAACGATGTCGGCGACGATTCGATGACGCACGACGTCGGAGGCATCCAGATGAACGAAGGCAAGGTCGCGGATACCCGTGAGTACTCGTTCGATTCCGCGCAGGCCACTCCGGCCATCCGGGACATCGACCTGCGTGGTGTCACCGGTGACCACGACTTTGGTTCCGAATCCGATTCGAGTGAGGAACATCTTCATCTGCTCCGGCGTCGTGTTCTGCGCCTCATCCAATATGACGAAGGAGTTGTTCAAGGTCCGGCCTCTCATGAAAGCAAGTGGGGCGACCTCGACTATTTGTCGCTCCAGCATCGACTTGGCCTGTTCCGCGCCGACCATGTCGTGGAGTGCGTCATACAGCGGCCGAAGATACGGATCGATCTTGGCTGCAAGGTCGCCTGGGAGGAATCCCAATCGCTCGCCGGCCTCCACCGCTGGCCTCGTGAGGATGATGCGCTGGACCGATTTGGTGTTGAGTGCCTGCACGGCCATGGCCACCGCCAACCAGCTCTTTCCCGTGCCTGCCGGTCCGATTCCAAAGGTCACGACGTTGTCCCGAATCGCGTCCACATACCGGCGCTGCCCGCTCGTCTTTGCTCGAACGGTTCGCCCTCCATTCATGCGCACGATGTCTTGAGTGAGCACGACGCTCGGTCGCTGATCAGCTCGAACCATGCCAACCGCCCGCGACAAGGTAGCAACGTCCAGCGGTTGGCCCGCTTGAACAAGGGTGGTCAATTCTTCAAACACCTTGCCCACGATGACCGCGTCAGGCCCCTCGAGGGTGACTTCGTTCCCTCGTACAAGGACCGACGTCTGGGGAAACTCCTCTTCGATGGCTCGGAGATTCTGGTCGCGCTCGCCAAGGATCGTCGCCATCAGGTGTGTTCCGGGACCGACAACC
>JALRJT010000070.1 GCA_023254985.1 Ilumatobacteraceae bacterium
CGAAAACGTCCTCGACCTCGTGGATCTCGTGCTCGTGATGACCGTGAACCCCGGCTTCGGTGGCCAGAGCTACATCGCCTCGATGGAGTCCAAGATCGCAGCCGTGCGCAAGATGATCAACGACAACGGACTCGAGGATTCAGTCGACTTAGAGGTCGACGGTGGCATCTCGGCCAAGACCGTCGGTGGCGCGGCAGGTGCCGGGGCCAACGTGTTGATCGCTGGCAGCGCGATGTTCAAACACCCAGGCGGGCTTGGTGCGGCAGTCAGCGAACTGCGCGAGCTCGCCACCGCGGCCCGCAAGTAGTTATTTGCGGCGAAGCGCCTTGCGCGCACCGGCGAGCGATCGTTTCCAGACGACGAGCCCAACCAAGGACACGATCGCGCCGAGCACGCTCATCACAATGACGAGCACATAGCGCCACAGGTTCTCGGTGACGCCGACGAGCACACCCGCGGGAATCTCACTGCCATCTACGTTCAACGTGCGGATCGGGTCTTCGAACGTCGGACAACTCGCCGCCGTGTCGTTCTCGCCGAGCACCGCATCACCACCGAAGAGCGGTCGCTCCTCGCGGACCTTGGAAGAAAGCACCCCGGTCTGGGCGTCACTTGCCGCACCGACGAGATACGTCGAGCCAGTCGAGAGGAACTGCGCGTCCTTGCCGTACTCGACCCCGAGTTCACCACCGAGATCGGCTCCCGCGCGTACTTGTTCGACTCGATAGACGACAATCGATTCGCTCACGCGCAACACCTCGCCAACGAAGACAATCTGTGGCTCGATTGCAGGAGCACAACCCTCGGGCAGCGTGGTGACCGCACTCGGCACGGTGATCGGCGACGGCGCGATCACCGAGGGTTCCTCGCTCTGTTCGAGGGGAACGGAATCCACTGGCACCGGTGGCGGAACCGTGGCGTGCGCAGACGATGCCGAAAACAACGCAACAGCAACGACGATGAGTGTTCGCACGCGCACGAGACAACGCTACTTGCGCGCCAGCCTCACGGCGCGGCGTCAGCGACCGATGAACTTGGGGTCACGCTTTTCGGCGAAGGCCGTCATCGCCTCGATCGTGTCCTTCGTTGAAAAGTTCACGCTCTGTGCCGCTCCCTCGTCGTCCAAGGCTTCTTCCAACGTCACGTTCATCGCGTTGTTCAACATGCGCTTGGTTTGCGCGAGTGCGATCGGTGGACCGGCGGCGAGCTTCTTCGCCCAGTCATCGACGAAGGCGTCGAGTTCGGCATCCGTCAGCACGCGATTGACGAGACCGATGCGCTCTGCTTCGTCTGCACCGATGATCTCACCAAAGAAGGCGAGTTCCTTGGCGCGGTGCAGACCGATGCGGCGCGGCAACACCCACGAGCCACCGAAGTCGAGCGACAGTCCGCGGCGAGCGAAGATCTCGGAGAAGCGTGCGTTCTCTGACGCCACGACGAGGTCACACACGAGCGCCATGTTGCAGCCGGCACCGACCGCCACTCCCCGCACCTTGGCGATCGTCGGCTGGGGCATGCGCTGGAGCGTGAGACAGATCTCGCTGATCGTGCGCATCGAGGCGAGCGCGTGCTTGCCCGCCGAGCGCGCTCCGCCGTCGGTCAGGTCGGCCCCGCTGCAGAACTCCCCGCCCGCACCCGTGAGCACCATCACGCGGTCCTCGGTCGAATCGGCCACCTCGCGGAACGTAGCGAGGAGCTCCTGCCACATGGTGCCGTTGGCGGCATTTTTGCGGTGTGGGCGATTCATCGTCACGGTGACGATGCCTGACGAACGGGTGACCTCGAGGGTTTCCATTTCTCCGACGATACTGAGGGGATGGGATTCAACCCGCATCGCAGGCGCGTGAAGCGACCAACGGACGTCCTCATCGTGGCAAGCGCCATGGTCGCCATCGCCGGACTCCTCGCATGGGCGTTCCTCGGATGACGGGCATCTGGGACGGTCTCTACGGCCCGATCGAGGTGCGCCGCGTGCAACCGTATGAAGCGATCAAGCAGTACGTGTGCCCCGGGTGTGGCCGCGACATCCCCCCTGGGATGGGTCACTACGTGTGCGTGCCGAGTGAAGCGACGGATTTGCGACGCCACTGGCACTACGGGTGCTGGGATCGTCGGGTGCCGAACGCCTCGGCGTAACTAGATGTCGAGACCGGGGAGTTCCTCGACGTTGACGTCCTTGAAACTGAGCACACGAACCTTGGGCACGAAGCGACTCTTGCGATACATGTCCCACACCCACGCATCGGTGAGCGTGATCTCGACGATCGGTCGCGGGCCCTCTGACAGCACCTTCACGTCGACGTTGTTGGCGAGATAGAAACGGCGATCGGTCTCGACGGCGTAGCGAAACATCGAGACGACGTCTTGATACTCCTGGGCGAGCTGTAGCTCGCGTTCAGCTTCGAAGTTGTCGAGGTCGTCGGTGTTCAAGAGACGCCGGCGCGGCCTATTGGTCTTCGCGCTTTTCGCGGACCTTGGCCGACTTACCCTTGCGGTCGCGCAGGTAGTTCAGCTTGGCGCGGCGGACATCACCACGCTTGATCATCTCGAGCTTGGCAACCGATGGGCTGTGGAACGGGAAGGTGCGCTCGACTCCCACGCCATAGGACAATTTGCGCACGGTGTAGGACTCGGAGATGCCCGAGCCAGTGATGGCCACGACGTTGCCTTGGAAGACCTGGATGCGCTCCTTGCCACCTTCGACGACGCGCACGTGTACCTTGACCTCGTCTCCTGGACGGATGTCGGGCAGGTCGGTGCGCTTGTTTTGGTTGTCGACGATGTCGGTGGTCTTCATCTGAGCGGTCCTTCGTGGCGGGTTCGACGAGGCAAAACCCGTTAAATGGTGAAGGTAGAAGGATACGGGAGGGGTGGGAACTCTTCCAACAGGGCCTTGTCCTCCTTGGAGAGCCCTCCGCGAGCCTCGATCAGGTCGGGCCGACGGGCAATGGTTCGGTGCAGGGCCTGGGCGAGGCGAAATCGCTCGATGCGGGCATGGTCCCCCGAGCGCAGCACTTCGGGCACCTCCCAGCCACGGAACTCGGCCGGTCGGGTGAATTGGGGCTCTTCGAGCAGACCGGAGGCACCGAAGCTTTCCGTCACCGGCGAGACCGCGTTGCCCATCACGCCGGGGATCAAGCGCGTGACGGCCTCGATGACGAGACACGCCGCCACCTCCCCGCCCGCGAGCACGACGTCGCCGACGGAGATCTCTTCGTCCACGAGGTGTTCGCGGATGCGATGGTCGACGCCCTCATAGCGACCACACAACAAGCTGAAGCCATCCAGTTCGCTCAACCTGTTGGCGAACGCCTGATCGAAGCGCTTGCCACCGGGCGACAACAGAAACAACGGCCGTGGCGCACCAGATCGCTCGAAGGAATCGAAGATCGGTTGCGGGCTCATCACCATGCCCGCGCCACCGCCGAAGGGTGCGTCGTCGACCGAGTGGTGCACGTCGGTCGTGTGCTCGCGCAGGTCGTGACAGGTGATCGTCACCTTGCCCTCCTTGCGCGCGCGACCGAGCAGGCTCTCTTGACAGAAACCGTCCACGAGAGACGGGAAAATCGAAAACACGTCGATGCGCATCAGTCGTTCTCCAACTCGAACAGTCCCTCGGGTGGATCGATCGTCACGACACCCGCATCACGCGAGGTGATGAACGGCGTCGGCACGAGCGCACCAGAGTCGAGTTCCATGATCGGATGGGCGGGGTTGTCGATGACCGCGACGCACGTGCCACGCTCATGACCGGAAACGTCCACGACGCGCGCGCCGATCAACTCGTGCACCCACACGACAGTGGAATCCTCGATCGGCTCGCCGTAGATGTCGGCGTTGGTGAGTTGCTCGACCACGTTGCGGTCGTCGATGCCCGCGAGCGTGACGAGGTGTCGGTCAGTGGACGGCTTGCATGAAGCGATCTCGTGCCAGGCTCCCCGAATCCACAGTCGCGCACCGAAGGCGATGCGCTGCGGATGCGGGGTGAAGAAATCAACGTACATTTCGCCA
>JALRJT010000201.1 GCA_023254985.1 Ilumatobacteraceae bacterium
ATTCTCTATGTAAATAGAAAACGTTACACCTAAAAAAATTCCGAAAATAGTAGCTGATGTTCCTATTATTATACCTACTAAAAAAAATATTTTTACAATTGATTTATTTAATACTCCAATTGACTTTAAAATTGCAATATCTCGACACTGGTGCGATGTACCGCGCTGTCACCGTTGAAGGAGTCCGTCTTGGCTTACCACTTGCCGATGATGTGGCGATGAGCTCCTTCGTGGATGCGGCGCGCATCGACGTCGGTCTGGACACCGTCACGATTAACGACAGGGATGTCACGACGGAGATCCGGACTACGGAGACCTCCAAGTTGGTGAGCATTGTGGCGACACTTTCGGGAGTTCGTTCGCAATTGAGGCGTCGTCAGCAGGCTTGGGTCGATGACCGCGATGGTGGGGTTGTCGAGGGTCGTGATATCGCCACTGTCGTCTTCCCCGAGGCACTGCTGAAGGTGTATTTGACAGCAACTGCGATGGTTCGTGCGCAGCGGCGAGTCGCCCAAGTCGGTGGTGACGTCAACAAGATCGCCCAAGAGATCGCCCTGCGAGACGAAGTCGATTCGACAAGAGCAGATAGTCCGCTCCATGCGGCATCAGACAGCGTCGTCGTCGACACATCGGATCGCACGATCGATCAAGTCGTTGACGAAATCGTGAACTTGTATAACGAAAGGATCTCTTCATGGCACGAGTAAAAAGCAAACTTGCTCGTGCAGGTTTTGGCGCTCGTGCGTTCTATTTCGTTATCAGGACGATTGTGGTCGGATTTTCATACACCTGGCTTGGCCTCAAGGTGACTGGTCGCCACCACCTTCCGAAAGAAGGCGCATACATTCTCGCGCCGACCCACCGATCCGCCATGGATATCCCGATCGGAGCGGCTGCCTCACGCAGGCGCCTTCGCTTCATGGGCAAGGATTCGCTGTGGAAGATCCGTCCGATAGGTGCAGCTTTGTCTGCACTGGGCGGATTTCCCGTAACGAGAGGAAGCGCCGACATTGAGGCGCTGAAGCGGTGTATCGCGGTGTTGGGCGAAGGAGAACCGCTGGTGCTTTTCCCCGAAGGAACTCGACGTTTCGGTGACGAGATCGTCGAACTTTTCGATGGCGCGTCATTCCTCGCGCACAAGACCAATCTCCCGGTGGTCCCAGTTGGCATCTATGGCAGCGAACAGGTGATGGCAAGTGGGAGCAGGCGGATTCGTCGCTCACACTGTGTGATGTCGATCGGCGCGCCGATCCATCCGTTGACTCAAGCTGGCACTCGAGCGAGCAGGGAAGATCTGGCGAGTTTCACCGAGCGATTGCGCTCAGCGCTCCAGCGTGAGTACGACGAGGCTCGGAGCATCGCATCGTCTCAGCGTCGCGCGAAATAAGCGGCAAGGAGCTGCTCGAGGCGGAGAGCATCGTCCACGCCGCACACCTCCCGTGCTGAGTGCATGGAAAGCTGCGGAACTCCGATGTCCACCGTTTCCATCCCCAGTATCGATGCGGTGATCGGACCAATGGTCGAACCACAAGGCATGGTGTTCTTCGACGAAAAGTGCTGGAGTGTCTGCCCAGATGCCTCCGCTGCAGCGATCACCGGACGAATGGCCTCGGGCGTCGTCGCATAGCGCTGGTTCGTGTTCCATTTGACTGCGATACCACGGTTAAACAACGGCGCGTTGTGCTGATCGTGGCGCTCAGGGTAGTTGGGGTGCACTGCATGGGCATTGTCCGAGGAAATACAGTGTCCGTTGGCGAGAGCCTCGAGGAACTGCGCACGGCTTGCGCCTGCCGCTGCGAAGAGTCGTTCCAACATGTTGGAGAAAAATGACGACTCTGCACCGACTGAAGTCTGGGACCCGATTTCCTCATGGTCGAACAGTGCGACGACGCTCGGACCATTGGCACTCAGGAGGGCATGCAGCGATGCCCAACACGACAATTGGTTGTCGAGTCGCGCCGAGGCGAGCATTGACGAGTCATCGCCGATGACTCGAGCGGGCTGAGCGTCAGCAAGACGGCAATCCCATGTTTCAATTTCGTCGAGACGGACTCCTGCGAGTGAAGCGATGAGGTCGCGAGCATCGGAGGAGTCCGATGTCGTCCAGGTTGGACGAAGATGGGTGTGCCGGTCGAGCACGAGACCCTTGTCGTTCACTTCGCGATCGAGATGGATCGCCAACTGAGAAAGACGAGCGACGGGGGAGCTCGATCGGAAGAGCATCGACTCATCACGCTTCGTCACCACGACGCCCGCGAGGTGCAAATCGCGGTCGAGCCAGGAGTTGAGCAATGGACCGCCGTACACCTCGACGTTCAACAGGCCAAAGCCGGAGCCTGACGTTGACGGTCCTGGTTTAAGCGTCAGACCGGGAGAGTCGGTGTGGGCCCCAACGATGCGCAGTTGGTGTCTGGTCGCCTCTGAAAGACCACTCCAAGCGATTATTGAACCTGCCCGAGCAAGGTAACCCCGCGAGAGTTGAGCGGTATTTGGTGATCCCTCGCCACTCCAACCGGAGAACCCGTGTGATTCGAGAAGTATTCGTGCCTCATGCACGACGTGGCGAGCCGTAGGCGACGCATCGAGAAGCGTCGTGAGAGTCGGGAGATCGTAGGTGCTCATGGGAGGTTGATCGACGACATCGAGATGTCCTGACCGAAGAATCGACATGTGAGATCGTTGACGTTGCCTGAGGACGCGACGAGTGTTCGAACTTTCTCGGCGCACGCATTGAGGTCATCACGTTGCGTGAAGCCAAGATATCCCACACCGACAGCAACGACGATGAAAAGCAATTTAGTGACGACTGACTTCGCGAACTTGAGGACGAGGAGCAGAAATAGCACCGAGCCTCCGATAAGACCAACTGAGAGGTTCTTCGCAGTATCGAGGTCGAGTTCGAACATGTGTCCATTCTCGCAGGTGACTCTGCGATACCGTACGACCATGTCTTCAGTGAATTTGAGTGGAACTGGACCCGGGGAGACGGTGTTACCGCCCGATCCACAGGTTCTCGTAGATCTGGTCCGTGTTGCCGACGCACTCCAGGGACTTGAACGACGGGATGCGGTGTCGGCTGTGTGTGCAAAGTTCCCTGCATCGAGCCTTGCCTGGGCTTCGCTCGGTGACGTCGCGAGGGATGACGTCGAGGCTTACGCCGCATATCGAGTTGGATACCACAGAGGTCTCGATGCTCTCCGTGCGAACGGCTGGAAGGGGTCGGGCTACGTTCGCTGGGAGCACGAGTCAAATCGCGGATTTCTGCGCTGCCTCGATGGTCTCGCACGAGCAGCCGGACGGATCGGAGAAGTCTCCGAAGCCTCACGTTGCTCACAATTCGCCCTCCAACTCGATCCGCACGGCGCTCGAGGGGAATCACGCTGAACGTCGGTGGTTTCATCCTCGCCGGGGGTCGAAGTTCACGATTCGGATCGGACAAGTCGACATCATTCTTCGGTTCTGATCGATTGATAGACCGAGTGATTTCAGCCCTACAACCTCACGTCGCGCACGTCACCATCGTGGGCGGGGACGCGCACGTTGCCTCGTCCCGTGGTCTCACTCATCTCCAAGATGAGGTCGCGCACGAGGGCCCGTGGGCAGCTATCAAAAATGTTGCACTGCGCTGCTCAGACGACGTCTTCATCTTCGCCCCATGCGATCTTCCACTTTTGACGTCGGCGTCGGTTGGCGTCCTTCGCCAGACGGCAATCGATTGCGGAGTGGCGTTGCTCGCGAGCGACGAAATGGCTCATTGGTCGGTTTCTGGATGGACGCGGGAACGTCTCCTTGTAGCAGTGGAGATGGCGCGCGATACCGGTGCAAGATCGTTGCGTGCTGCAATCGAGCCACTGGAGCCCGCCTACATCAGGGTGCCGAGCAGTGAAATGATCAATGTCAACACTCCAGATGACCTCGCCGAAGCCGAGCAGCATTTGGCACACTGGAAAGATGACTGAAATAACAATCGACGATTTGAAGTCTCTTCTGGACGGCGCCGTTCGTCTGATCGACGTCCGCGAGCGTGACGAATACTCCAGTGGGCACATTCCCGGTGCGATCAACGCGCCACTGTCAGAGCTCGCAGACCATGTCGAGAAGTTCAGATCAGCCGATGTGGTGTATGTCGTGTGCCAGGCCGGTGGTCGCAGTGCAAAGGCGTGCGAGGCCCTTGAGGGCGCCGGGTTGACAGGTCTCGTGAACGTGCTCGGCGGCACCGGCGCCTGGAAGGCGAGAAACTTCCCCTTGGAAGTTGGCTGACCTGAGTTCGTACGTCTGGATCGACGACGATCGCGCACTGACCGACTTGCGTGAGCGACTCGAGAGCCACTCACGCTTGGCCATTGATACGGAGTTCCACCGGGAACGTACATACTTTCCCGAACTTGCATTGGTGCAGATTGGGTCGTCTGACGGAGTTTTCTTGATCGATCCGCTCTCTTGCGATATTGCGCAGCTTGCACCGCTCCTAGCGTCGGACGTGACTTGGGTGGCCCATGCTGCCCAACAGGATCTCGAAGTGCTCCACCTCGCAACTGGAGAGGCGCCCAGGAACCTCTTTGATACGCAGATCGCCTCTGGCTTCATCGGAATGTCGACGCCGTCGCTGTCTACGCTGGTGAGTGCAACCCTCGGTGTCA
>JALRJT010000167.1 GCA_023254985.1 Ilumatobacteraceae bacterium
CGGCCTTCGCAGTGAGCCGCACCTTGATTCCTTCCCAGCCGCTGGCGAGGAACGCGAGCGTCGGATTGCCGATGCGATCGAGTTCCTCGATGAGATCATGCAAACGCTCATTGAGCCCGCTCTCGCTCTCGCCCCATGTGCGCAGTGTGCGACTGGCGATGATCGACTGAGAACCACTGCGTGCGAGGAGGTCGGGCAGGATCGCGCGTTCGAACATCTCGTAGAGCTCGAAGGGAACTCCCGGCACGACGTAAATCACTTTGTCACCGACGGGACAGATGAGTCCGGGTGCGGTGCCACGGCGCTGCGGAATGACCGTTGCACCCTTCGGCACCATCGCCTGGCGCATGTTGATCTCGGGCATGCGTCGATTGCGTGACGCAAACATCTCGGCGATCACCATGCCGACCTCGTCGTCGAACTCGAGGGTCGTTCCCATCACCTCGGCAATTGCCTCGCGGGTGATGTCGTCATGCGTTGGTCCGAGACCTCCGCACACGACGAGCGCATCAGCATCGGCGAGGGTTTCGCGGATCGCCTTGACCATGCGCGTCAAGTTGTCGCCGACCTTCACTTGCACGCAGGAATTGATTCCGGCCATCGCCATCTGCTCACCGAGCCACGCAGAGTTCGTGTCGACGATCTGGCCGAGGAGCAACTCTGTTCCGACGGCTACGACGTCGCAGCGCATGTCAGCCGACCTTGTTCGTCACCGCACGCACGCCGTACTGCACGCCAGAAAGGATCGTGAGACCAACGGCGACCCACAGCGACACCTTCCACGTGATCGGCGCATCGGCCGCAGTCCACGGCAGGACCGCGAAACCGACCGCAACCTGCTGGCTGAGCGTCTTGATCTTCGCCGTGCGACTCGCAGGCATGCTCACACCCTTGGCTCCGGCAAACACGCGATACAGACTGATGGCGATCTCGCGTGCGGCGATGATGCCGACGAACCAGGCGAAGAGTCCGGAGAACATCCCGCGCTCGACGAGCACGAACATCGACCCGAGGACCGCAACCTTGTCGGCGAGAGGGTCGAGGAATGCACCGCTCTTGGTTGTGCCGTGACGACGCGCGAGGTTTCCGTCGACGACGTCGCTCACGCAGAGGGCGAACCACAGGCCCGTCGCGGCCCACGAACCTCCCGCGTAGTCCGGGATGATCGCAAAGAACAACGGAGAAACGAGCAGTCGGCTGACCGTGACGGCATTCGCCCAGGTGCGGATGGCGTTCGAGTCAGTCGGCATCGCTTCCTTCCATCTGCGCACCAACGGCCACAAGATCGGGTCCTAGCGCATCGGCGATTTCGACGTCCACGATCATGGCGACCTCAAGCGTAGGGCTCACGTGAATCACGCCATCAATCGACGGGGCCTCGCGCGAACTGCGGGCGATACCTCGTTCATCTACAAGCACTGACAACGTCTCCCCGATCAACTCGTCTCGCTTGGAGGCAGTGATCGAATCCTGCAACTCGCGAAGCTCAGCGATGCGCTCCTGCATCAAGGTGTCTGGCACCGATCCCTCGAGGTCGGCTGCGTAGGTTCCCTCTTCGCGCGAATAGGTGAAGAACCCGCACCAGTCCAACTGCGCTTCCTCCACGAAACGCACGAGTTGGTCATGGTCATCCTCAGTCTCGCCCGGGTAGCCGACGATGAAATTGCTGCGAAATGCTGCCCGTGGTTCGCGCTCACGGATGTCAGCGATGCGCTTCAAGAACCGCTCCCCGTCACCCCAGCGGCGCATCCGACGCAGGTGCTCCTTGGACACGTGTTGAAGCGACAGATCGAAGTAGGCGACATTGGTCGCAAGGATGGCCTCGATCAACGCATCGGAGAGATCGCTCGGATAGAGGTACAACAAACGCGTGCGCTCGACGCGCGCCGCAACTTCATTCACCAGTCGCACGATGGAACCCGCACCGAGTTCACTCGGGCGATCCTTGCCATAACTCGCGAGGTCCTGGGCAACGAGGACCACTTCCTTGACCTCCAGCTGCTCAACTTCGGCCACGATCGAGGCGATGTCTCGACTGCGTTGCGGACCACGGAACGACGGAATCGCGCAGAACCCGCATGTGCGGTCGCAGCCCTCGGCGATCTTGACGTATGCCCACGGATGAATTGACTTGGGTCGTGGCAGGTTCAACAGATCGAAGCTCGGGACGTCAGCCGTGCCGACCGCGAGAGGCTTTCTCCCTAACTGCACAGGAACACCGAATCCCGCCACCTGGTCGACCTCCGGCAGCGCTTCGGCGAGTTCTGCCCCGTACCGCTCAGCCATGCATCCCGTGACGACGAGACGGGAGCCGTCCTTGCGCCCCTCTGCGAGTGCGAGCACCGTGTCGATCGACTCTCGACGTGCCTCCTCGATGAAGGCACACGTGTTGACAACGACGAGGTCCGCCGCACTTGGGT
>JALRJT010000185.1 GCA_023254985.1 Ilumatobacteraceae bacterium
CTGGGGGTCGCAGATTCGTTCGTATGTGATGCAGCCGTATCAGATGGTCAAGGACCTGCGCACCGACACCGAGAGTGGCAACGTGGCCGGCGTGCTGGACGGGGACTTGGAGTCGTTCATGGAGGGCTATCTCCGCTGGCGGCGCGCGGGTGCCGAGGACTCATAGAATGAAATCTCGCCTCAGGAGAGGAATGTCATGATCCGCCTGGACCACGTCACCAAGAAGTACGGCTCGGAGATCGTCGCCGTGCGAGACGCGACATTCGACGTCGCCAAGGGTGACTTCGTCTTCCTCGTCGGGCCGTCGGGATCGGGCAAATCGACAATCCTTCGCCTCATCAATCGCCAAGAAGTCGCGGATCGTGGGGATGTCTGGGTGGCGGGCCGCAACGTGAACGAGATGCCCGATTCGCGCGTGCCATATCTCCGACGCAGCATGGGGAACGTCTTCCAGGACTACAAGCTGTTGACGAACAAGACCGTGTTTGAAAACGTCGCCTTCGCCCTCGAAGTGATTGGCAAACCCCGCCACATGATCGCCCGCCAGGTTCCGATCGTGCTCGACCTCGTCGGACTCGCGGGCAAGGAAGACCGCTTCCCGAACCAACTCTCCGGTGGCGAGCAGCAGCGCGTGTCGATCGCGCGTGCGTTCGTCAATCGACCACTCATCCTGCTCGCCGACGAGCCAACCGGAAACCTCGACCCCGCAACTGGTGAGGGAATCATGGGACTCTTGGACGAGATCAACCAGACGGGAACCACGGTGGTCATGGCCACACACGACCATCGCGTCGTGAACGCGATGCGTCGCCGCGTCATCCAACTCGACCGTGGTGTGATCGTGCGCGACCAAGAGCGTGGGGTGTACGAATGATCGCACGCATCGCATACGCGTTCCGCGAGATGTGGGCGAGCTTCCGTCGCAACCTCACGTTGACTGCAGCCGCCATCCTCACCTCGGCGATCGCCTTGCTCCTCGTCGGCACGACGTTCCTGATCCAGCGCGCGTTCGAGAACTTGCTCGTGCAGTGGCGTGGGGACGTGGAGATGATCGTCTTCGTACGCAGTGATGCGACGCCTGAGCAGATTGCGCTGATCGGCGACACCATCAAGTCCGCACCCACCATCATCGACGTCGAGAAGCTGCAGTATCTCGACAAGGTGCAGACCTACGAAGAAGCCAAGCGCATCTTTGCGGGTGACCCTGTCACGCTCAGTCTGTTGACGCCGGAGAACATCCCGTCGCAGTACAAGGTGGTTCCGCTCACCGACGATCCGGCCCTCGTGCGTTCGCTCTCCGAGCAGTATCGCTCGTTGCCGGGTGTCGAAGACGTCGCGCTCGCCGAAGACGAGTTCCAGGTCATCTCCACGCTTTCGCGATTCGTGCGCACCGTCACCCTCGTGATGTCGCTCGTGCTCCTCGTGGTTGCCGTCGGACTCATCTGGAACACCATCCGCACGGCGATGTTTGCTCGCCGTCGCGAGATCGAAGTGATGAAGCTCGTTGGCGCGACGAACTGGTTCATTCGCATCCCGTTCATGCTCGAAGGCTTGCTCCAGGGTCTGCTCGGCGCGGTCGTGTCCTGCGGGGGACTGTGGGTGCTGAACTCTGCGTGGAACAACGGCGTCGCCGGCTTCAAGCCCGGCACCGGAATCTCCTCGCTCGTGGTGCCGTCGAGTTACCTGTCGACGGTGATGGTCGTGCTCCTGGTCGTCGGTGCCGTCGTCGGTGCCGTCGGCTCCGCGATCGCCGCGTCGCGATTCCTCGACGTCTAGACCGGCGCGACTCGCGACCTAAGGTCTGTTCATGACCTTCACCGAGATTGACTACTCGGTCGCCGACCACATCGCGACGATCACGCTCAACCGCCCCGACAAACTGAACGCCTTCACCGGGGTGATGATGAAGGAACTCATCGCGGCCTTCGATCAGGCCGATGCCGATGATGACGTGCGAGTCGTCATCGTCACCGGCGCGGGTCGAGGATTCTGTGCGGGAGCCGACCTGTCCGCAGGAGGCGACACCTTCAACGACGGGTCGCTCTCGACCGACGCTGCGACGAAGTTCCGACGCGACGGTGGTGGCACGGTCACGTTGCGCATCTTCGCGATGCACAAGCCGGTGATTGGTGCGATCAACGGACCAGCCGTCGGAATCGGTGTGACGATGACCTTGCCGATGGATTTTCGACTCGCATCAGACGCCGCCAAGATGGGATTCGTCTTCACCCGACGGGGAATCGTCCCCGAGGCGTGCTCGAGTTGGTTCCTGCCGAGACTGGTCGGCATCGCACAAGCCCAAGAGTGGGTGATGACCGGTCGCGTCTTTGGCGCGCAGGAAGCACTCGATGGTGGTCTCGTGCGCAGCGTCCATCCAGCTGGTGAGTTGCTCGACGCGGCGCGAACACTTGCCAAGGAGATTATTGACAACACCGCGCCAGTGTCCGTGGCGCTTGCACGTCAGATGATGTGGCGCATGCTCGGGGCGTCGCACCCGATGGAGGCGCATCGCGTGGACTCGCGAGGCATTCAGATTCGCGGACGATCGAACGACGTGAAAGAAGGGGTGATGAGCTTCCTCGAGAAGCGCCCGGCACAATTCGTCGATCGCGTGTCGAGTGACGTGCCGGACATCTTCCCTGGCTGGAGCGAGCCCGAGTTCTTCTGATGTCGTTATACGAACGAGTGGGAGGCGAGGAATTCTTCGTGCGCCTCGTTGATCGTTTCTACGCCGGCGTGGCGACGGACGAAGTCCTCTTGCGTCTCTATCCCGAGCAGTCGGATCTCACCGGCGCGCGTGAGCGACTCCGACTGTTCCTCATCCAGTACTGGGGAGGTCCGACGACCTACAGCGACGAGCGTGGTCATCCGCGACTGCGACAGCGTCACTTTCCCTTCGCCATTGGTGCTCTCGAACGCGATCGCTGGCTCGTACATATGCTGGCTGCCGTCGAGGAGGTGTCGACCGACGAGCAAATCCGCACCGAGCTCACCGAGTACATGGTTCGTGCCGCCGACCACATGGTCAACGTCGAGAGCTAATCAGCGCAACGCGTAGCAGGCGATGCCCGCGGCGATCGCCACGTTCAACGAATCGATTCCGCTGCGCATCGGAATGCTGGCGAGATGCGTGCAGGCATCTGCCATCTGGGAACTCAAGCCATTGCGTTCGGAGCCGAGCACGAGGGCTCGTGACGTGGCGGTCGGAGGAATGGTGTTCATGTCGAGCACGTCGCGGGTCGGGTGAGTCGGTGTGAGTCCGATGATCTCGAAGTTGCGAGATGCGAGTGCCTCAATCAGCACTGGCGTCGAGCCGTATCGCGCATGAGGGAGTGCAAAGGTGGTTCCCATGGCGACGCGCAATGCTCGTCGGGCGAGGGGGTCGCTGGAGGAATTATCGAGGAGGAGACCGTCCCAGCCGAGTGCCGCCGCGCTGCGCACGATCGAGCCCACGTTGCTTGGATTGTCGATCCCGTCGAGGATGACGAGTCGTGTTGAGGTGGTCACGACATCGCTCAGCGAGCGCACCGCGGGACGTCGGAAGACGCCGATCGCATCGAGTGGCACGCCGAGACCTGTCACTTCGCGGCGGATGTCGGCGGTGGCAACGAGCGTGACACCGCCGGCTGCGGCGATGCGATCGGAGAAACGCTGCGCGGTCTTCGGATCGCACAGCACGTGCTCGGGTGTGCAGCCTGCGGCGAGCGCGCGTTCGACCACGAGATCACCCTCGGCGATGAACTGCCCCTCGCCGACAGCGTTGCGGCGCTGAGCGATGGTGGTGAGCTGACGTTCGCGCCAGCGGAACGCATCGAGGCGCTGGTCGTCGGCGCGGTCGACCTCGATGATCATGGCGCCTAGAAGTGCCAGGGGTAGTTGTCCCAGTTGGGGTCGCGCTTTTCGAGGAAGGAGTTGCGACCCTCCTCGGCCTCATCCGTCATGTACGCGAGGCGTGTCGCTTCACCGGCGAACACCTGTTGGCCGACGAGACCGTCGTCGATCAAGTTGAACGAGAACTTGAGCATGCGCTGAGCGGTCGGACTCTTGCCGTTGATCTCCTTGGCCCACTGCAGTGCGGTCGACTCGAGTTCGGCGTGCGGCACGACGGCATTCACCATAGCTGCCTGGCTTAACTGGTAAATCATTCAC
>JALRJT010000211.1 GCA_023254985.1 Ilumatobacteraceae bacterium
GGACCGATCGGTCTCCTAGACCTACGATACGAACGTGTCCGAACCCTCCCCGACGTCACGACTGTTCGCCGAGCAACTCGACCAGGCCGATCCACTCGCCTCGTTTCGCGACGAGTTCGTCATTGAGGATGAGTCGCTGTGTTACCTCGACGGAAACTCACTCGGTCGCCTCCCTCGGGCAACGATCGAGGTCGTCAATCGCTACTTGACCAGCGAATGGGGAACCAAACTCGTCGATGGCTGGAACGACTGGATTGACGAAGCACAGTCGACCGGAGACTTGATCGGTCGTGCGGCACTCGGAGCGGGGCCAGGTCAAGTGCTTGCCGTTGATACGACGAGCGTCAACTTCTATCAGTTGTGTCATGCAGCGGTAAGGGCACGCCCAACGCGACGAAAGGTGGTCACCGATCGGGCGAACTTCCCCACCGATCGCTACATCCTTGAAGGTCTGTGCGACGACCTCGATCTCGATCTCGTCTACATCGACGATGAAACAGGCGAGGAATTCGTGACACCAGAGGCACTCGCCGCAGTCGTCGACAGCGACACTGCACTCGTGACACTGTCGGTGATTCAATACCGATCAGGGGCTCTCCATCGCATCCCTGAACTCACCTCGATTGCACGCGAGGCCGGCGCTCTGTTCGTCTGGGACGCAAGCCACGCAGTTGGTGTCGTGCCGATGTCCTTCGACCGCGACGGAGTCGACCTCGCCGTCGGCTGCACGTATAAGTACGGCAACTCTGGGGCTGGGAGCCCGGCATGGCTGTACATTCGCTCGTCAATCCAGGACGAACTCGAAGTTCCGATTCAAGGCTGGTTCGCGCAACGCGACCAGTTCGGCATGGGTCAGGGCTTCGACCGTGCACGCTCAATCCGCGGATTCCAGATCGCCAGCCCGTCGATCGTCGGGCTGCGCTGCGTCCAGACTGCGTTCTCTATGATCGAACGAGCATCGCTTCCCGCAATCGCACACAAGGCTGCGATCGGCACACAGCTGATGATCGACCTCCACGACGAATGGCTCGCACCGCTCGGTTGCTCGCTCATCACACCTCGCGACGCACATCACCGCGGTGGACATGTCACGATTCGTCACCCCGAAGCACGGAAGATCTCGCTCGGCCTACGTCAGTTCGCCAACACCATCGGCGACTACCGACAGCCCGACTGCATCCGACTCGCGATCTCACCGCTCGCCACCTCGTATGTCGAGGTGTGGGATGGCTTCAATCGACTGCGGGAGTTGATCGCAACGGGACGTTTTGCCGACGTCCCTGAACCCACATCCCGCGTCACCTGAGAGCACAATCCGTCACTCCGGGATGTTCTAACCTGTCACCAGCAGGTTGCTGAGAAGGGATACATATGACAACGGCGTCATATCAAACCTATTCAGCCCTCGAAGCGGCTGAACTTCGTGTTCGCGAGGCCGGCGAGTGGCTGAAACTGGAAGATGGGCTGATCGAAACCATCGTTCGACCGCGGCGTATCATCGAAGTCGCAATCCCGTTCCGACGTGATGATGGCTCCCGCGATCAACTCATCGGTTGGCGTGTGCACCACAACACCACTCGCGGTCCAGCCAAGGGCGGAATTCGCTATCACCACGAAGTCAACCGTGATGAAGTGGTCGCACTCGCGATCGGCAGGTCCCTCAAGACTGCGATCGCAAACCTCCCACTCGGCGGGGCAAAGGGCGGCATCTGCTTCGACCCGAAGAAGTACTCACAAAGCGAAATCGAGCGCATCACGCGTCGATACGTCTCGGAGATCTCGTCATTCCTCGGCCCAGACAAGGACGTTCCCGCTCCGGACGTCGGCACCAATGCCCAAGTCATGGCGTGGGTCATGGACCAGTACTCGACCGGTGTCGGTCACGCCACACCGGGAGTCGTCACCGGCAAGCCGATCGAACTCGGTGGCTCGCTTGGTCGTGAGTCGGCAACCGGCCGTGGTGTCGTCGAAGCCGCTGCACTGATGCTCGCCAAACAGGGAACGACTTTGCAGGGCAAGCGCATCGCCATCCAGGGTTACGGCCAAGTGGGTTCATGGGCTGCGCGACTCGCAGCTGCTCGCGGAGCACTCATCGTCGGACTCTCGGACGTTGGCGGGACCATCTATGACGACAAGGGTCTCGACTTGGCGCGCATCGATCAGGCGTTCCGAGATGGTGTCCGTAGCGTTGCCGACTGTGGTGTCGGTGAAGTCGTTGCAGCTGGCGACAAGGGTTCGGCTGCCGTATTCGGCCTCCCCTGCGACATCGTCATGCCATGTGCGCTCGGCGATGCGGTCGGGGAAGCCGAAGCTCAATCCATCACGGCAAAGCTCGTCGTCGAGGGCGCGAATGGCCCGCTCACACCAGGCGCAGACCACGTCCTTGCCGAGCGTGGCGTCGTCGTCATTCCAGACGTCTATGCCAACGCTGGAGGCGTGACCTGCTCGTACCTCGAGCAGTGCCAGAACTTCGCTCACCTGACCTGGGACGAGGACGAAGTCAACGCCCGAGTCATCGATCTGATGCGGGCCGCATTCGAGAAGTTCTACGCATTCGCCCAAGAATCTGGCCTGCCCTATCGCCTCGCAGCCTCAGTTCTTGGAGTGAAGACGATCGCAGACGCCCACAGAATGCGTGGACTCCACCCCTAAGCGTCCTTGACAGCCAAAGCACGGGCTGTG
>JALRJT010000008.1 GCA_023254985.1 Ilumatobacteraceae bacterium
GGGGTCCTTCTTCAACTTCTCTCCAGCGGCTCGCACAGGACGCACATCGGCAACGGCGGCCGCCATGACGACGATGTCCGCCGAGGCCGAGTAACGCACCATTGCCTCACGCATCTCCTCTGCCGTCTCGACTTCGATCACATCCAAAGCAGGCTGGCTGTCCACATCGACAGTCGACACGAGCGTGACCTTTGCGCCGCGAGCAAGAGCTTCACGCGCCACGGCAATCCCTTGCTTGCCCGACGAACGATTGGCAATCACCCGCACGGCGTCGATGGGCTCGCGAGTTCCGCCAGTGGAGATGACGACGTGCAAGCCTTCAAGATCACCGGGCGACAGCAGCCGTTCGACCTCCGCGGCGATCTGCTCGGGGTCAGCGAGACGACCCGCGCCGACGTCGCCCCCCGCGAGTCGTCCGACCGATGGCTCCAGGATGTTCACTCCGCGACGACGAAGCGTGACGATGTTGTCGACGACGGCTGCGTGTTCCCACATTTCGGTGTGCATGGCGGGACAGACGAGCACAGGGGCTCGTGTTGCGATCAGGGTTGCGACTGCAATGTCGCTCGAAATTCCCGCGGCGTATGCACCAATAAGTCGCGCGGTGGCGGGAGCCACGACGATGAGGTCCGCACGCTGAGCGAGTCGAGTGTGTGGTATCGGATCGACGTCATCCCACAGAGTCGTTCGTACTGGCTCGGACGCGAGCGCCGACAGTGTGGTCTTGCCGATGAAATGTTCCGCATCGCTCGTCATGATCGGGGCAACATGCGCACCCATGTCGACCAAACGGCGACACAACTCGACCGACTTGTATGCAGCGATCCCACCGGAGACGATGAGAACGACGTTCTTGCCCGCGAGCGCCGTCATGATCGAGCGCCTGGCGATGAACCTATTCCGCTGGTGCGTCAGTCTCGACCGCGGCGACGTCGCCCTCGGTCGATTCGGCGATCACTTCGTCAACCGCAGCATCGAGCATCTCCGCGTCGAGTTCGGCCTCGAGCTCCTCATAGACAGACAAGGGCACACTCTTGATCTTGTCGGCGGCGATCTCTTCGAAACTGATGGACAGCGGCTTGCGCGACGTCGAGCTCACCTGTGGTGGGACCATCGTGCCGAGACCCTCGCCGAGTTGGTTGAAGTAGGAGTTGATCTCACGAGCACGGCGAGCAGACAGCGTGACGAGGGCGAACTTCGAGTTCGTCCGGTTCATCAGACCCTCGAGGGTCGGGTTCATCATCGTGTCGTCACCGGTCATGGCAGTCCTTTCGCCTTCACTTCGGCCCACAAGGCCGGAGAGCACTCTATCTGCGGCGACGGGCCCGTTCATCGCTGATCAATGCCAGCATTTCGGCGATTGTCGCGTCCAGGTTGTCGTTCACGATCACGTGGTCCGCCAGGGCTCGACCCACGGGCTCCTCTTCTTCTGCCTTCCTGAGGCGCTCGTGCACCTTGGTGTCGGCGTCTCCTCGGCCGACGAGACGACTGCGTTGTTCTTCACGCGTTGGGGGCAGAACGAAGATGAGCAGCGCTTGCGGATGATGGCGCTTCACCTGCTGCGCACCATCCACTTCGATCTCGAGCACGATGTCGGATCCGCTCGGCGGTTCGGGCGATGGCGTGCCGTAGAGGTTGCCGATGAATTCGGTCCATTCCAGAAAGCCACCGTCATCGATTCGACGCTGAAATTCCTCTCGCGTGACGAATCGGTACGCATCGGACGATTCCCCCGGGCGACGATCGCGCGTGGTCCACGATCGTGACAACCACAATCGAGGATCACGCTGAACGAGGGCCTCCACGATCGTGCTCTTGCCCACCCCACCAGGACCGGACACGACGATGATGAGGCCGTCGCTCACTCGTGTCCACCAATCCGCTGCAGGATCTCTCGTCGCGAGGTGAGGTCCAAATCACCACAGTGGGCATGCTCCTCGACTCCAACTTGAGCAAGGATCGCTCGTGCGCGCACCTTGCCGATTCCCGGAACACTCTCCACGGCCTTAACGACATACAGGTACTGCAGCGTCGAATCATCAGACTCGAAGACAGCACCCAAGCCCAGAGACCCTCGGGCAATGTCGGCCTGAGCTTGCTCGAGCCTACGTCGCAGCGCCTCGAGGTGAAGCGCTGCGCCAACTGCCATTCGGTCAGTTTACTCCTGCGACCTCAGCGGTTGCCGTCTCCGTGCGCGCATCCGATGATCGACGACCAATCCCCGACTCCACGACGCCTCACGAGTGAGTCAAGTTCGTCTTGAACATGTGCACATGCGCGAGGATCGGCAAACGTCGCCGTTCCTACCTGCACCGCGCTCGCGCCAGCAGCCATCATCGCGAACGCTTCCGAGCCGTTCGTCACTCCACCGACCCCGATGATTGGCACGTGCGGAAGCGCTGCGTGTACTTCGTGCACCGCGCGAAGTGCGATCGGGTGGATCACCCGTCCTGAAAGACCTCCTGCGCCATTGCCGAGCGATGGCCGGCGTCCGTCGTCCACCAGCGTCATGCCGCGCATGGTGTTGATGAGAGTCACGGCCTCTGCCCCGGCTTCGTGGGCGGCGCGCGCCATGGTCACAACTTCGGTCGTGTTCGCGCTCAACTTCGCCCACAACGGCATTCCTGCCCGACCCATTCCCCGCACGATCTTCGTGACGAGATCTGCATCGTGGGCGAACATCTGATGCGATGAACCGTCGCTGTGGTGATCGATGTTCGGACAGCTCAGGTTCACCTCGACTGCTGCGAGCCGCGAGGCAATTGGTGCAATCAGCTCAGCGGCGGTGACGTAGTCCTCGACGCGGAAGCCCCACACGCTCAGCACCACCGTCGCACCGGTTCGTTCCAAGTCGACGAGCCCGTGTTCGATCCATTCGGCAATCCCTGGCCCCTGCAACCCAACCGCATTCAACATGCCACCCGGCACCGGAGCGAGTCGTGGGGCCGGGTTTCCCTGCCACGAAAAATGTGCGAGCGACTTCACGACCACGGCCCCGAGTCGGGACAGGTCGAGATAACGACCAAGTTCGATGCCATACCCCGCGGTGCCCGATGCGGTCATCACCGGGTGGCGAAGCGACACCGAACCCACGCGAGTCTCACCGATGCGACTCACGAGCGGTTGTGGTACTCCTGCAACGACTTCACTCCGAGCGCTCGTGCTCGCTGCTCGACGAGACCCTGCACCGCTGCGAGCGCCGCATTGATCGTCGTCACCGACGACACACGACTGATGTTGGCTGCCTTGCGGATCGCCTCCCCGTCGCGATGAGACCCCCGACCCCGTGGGGTGTTGATGACGAGAGCAATCTCGCCGCGCTTGATGAGTTCGACCGCATCGTCGTCTGCCGAAGAAGCACCCTCGGACACCTTGCCGACCACACGATCAACGACCTGGCCGAACTTGGCGAGATAGTCAGCGGTTCCCCTCGTCGCAGCAATCCCCATCCCAAGTTCTCGCAATCGCTTGGCGACAGCGAGACCCATCGGCTTGTCACGGTCGTTCAAGGACAGGAACGCCGTGCCCGAGGTTGGAATCTCATTGCCTGCTGCCGACTCGGCCTTCACGAATGCACGGCCGAACGTGGTGTCGATGCCCATGACTTCGCCGGTCGAACGCATTTCGGGTCCGAGTGCGGTGTCCACTTCGGGGAACCGGTTGAACGGCAACACCGCTTCTTTCACCGCAACGTGACCGTTGTTCACCGGCAGCAGGAGGAGACCGGAAGCCCTGAGTTCAGCCAGCGTGGCACCAAGCATCACGCGCGAGGCAACCTTGACGAGCGGGACACCCGTCGCTTTGGCCACGAACGGAACCGTGCGGCTCGCGCGAGGGTTCGCCTCGATCACATACACCTTGCTTCCCGCCACGGCGAACTGCACGTTGATCAAGCCACGCACGTCGAGCGCATTGGCGATCGTCTTCGTATAGGACTCGATGATTTCAACGATCCATGATTCGAGCGTCGGAGGCGGAATGGCACAGGCCGAGTCACCGGAGTGCACGCCAGCTTCCTCTACGTGCTCCATCACTCCGCCAATCAACACCTCACCGGTGGCATCGCGAATCGCATCGACGTCAACTTCGGTTGCGTCGTCGAGGAACCGATCGATAAGAACCGGTCGCTCCGCACTCAATCCACCCTCGCGACCGAGGGTTCCTGCCGCGGCCATCTCGGCCATTGCACGACGCAGGTGACTCTCGTCGTGCACGATCTGCATCGCGCGACCACCAAGCACGTAACTGGGGCGAACGAGCACTGGATACCCGACTCGACCAGCAACTTCCAGCGCTTCTTCGACCGTGAGCGCAGTGCCACCTGGCGGCTGTTCGATGTCGAGGGATCGACACAACGCATTCCACTTCTCACGGTCTTCTGCGAGATCGATCGAGGCAGGCGACGTTCCGGCGACAAGATGAGCAGGGATCTTCCCCGCGAGCTTGAGCGGAGTCTGTCCTCCGAGACCGACGATGACGCGTGGCTCCCGACCCGAAGTTGCCACTTCAGCTTCGATCACGTTCATCACGTCTTCGTGTGTCAGAGGCTCGAAGTACAGGCGATCCGATGTGTCGTAGTCGGTGGACACCGTCTCAGGGTTGCAGTTCACCATGATCGTTTCGAACCCTGCATCACGGAGAGCGAAACTCGCATGCACGCAGCAGTAGTCGAACTCGATTCCCTGACCGATGCGATTCGGGCCACTACCGAGGATGATTACCTGCGGCTTGTCGGTAGGTCGCACCTCAGACTCATCTTCGTACGTTGAGTAGTGGTAAGGGGTCTGTGCAGAGAACTCCGCACTACACGTGTCGACGGCCTTGTACGTTGGCACGACACCAGCCGCGAGGCGCAAACGGCGAACTTCACTCTCGGGCACTCCCCACAAATGCGCAAGCTGCGAATCGGCAAAACCGAGGCGCTTGGCCCGACGCCACTGGCTCGTCGTCAGCGCAGCGGGAGTCAATACGGCGAGATGATGACGTTCTTCGATGATCATCAACATTTGATCAAGGAACCAATGGTCGATCTTGCACGCGGCATAGATGCGCTCAGGCGAGATTCCCCGTCGCAGACATTCTCCAACTTGGAACAGCCGCTCGGGGGTTGGGATCGAGATCATCGCCAACATCTCGTCGTCGGATCGCTCGCGATAGAGGTCCTCGGACGGGTCGCAGTTGAGTCCGAGGTGCCCGTTTTCGAGTGAGCGCAACGCCTTTTGCAGACTCTCGGTGAACGTTCGTCCGATCGCCATCGATTCGCCGAC
>JALRJT010000010.1 GCA_023254985.1 Ilumatobacteraceae bacterium
GGGATGTCGAGCAGCATCGCCACGTTGAGACCCGAGAGGTCGACGCCACCACAGGATCCCTTGTCGATGCGCACGCCTGACCACGCCTGGCAGTAGCCCTCGGTCGGCGGGTGCTTACCGAGCGATGCGACGCACGGGCAAAACACCGTGCAGTTGCAATTGAGGATGAGTTCCCCGGTGATCGACCAGGTCTCCGTCAATGCGGGAATGGTGGTGGTCATGGCTGTATCCCTTCGTTGTGAGTGAGATGAGAGGTGAAATCGAGTGGCTGGGTGATCATCACGAGTGCGCCGGCAACGAGGAGCACGATGCCGAGGGGCATTGACACCTTGCGTCCAAGTGACGGCCACTTTTCGACCACCATGATCGCGGTGGCAAGTGCCATGAATCCCCAGTTGGCCATCCCGCCGACGAAGGCAAGCAGCATCAGTGCGACGCAGCAGCCGAGGCAGGCGAGACCGTGTCGCATGCCCATGCGCACCGCGCCGAGCGATCCTGCACGCCAGTGCACCATGAAGAACTTCATCGGACGCATGCAGGCCTCACGGCAACGATCCTTCACGTGACTGAACTGGTAGATACCCGCACCGAGTAGGGCGATGCCGACCCAGTTGTTCGAACCCAGTACCCCGTGGACGTTCACGACGCTGAGTTGCATGAGTGCGAGCTGGAACTGTGCGACGACGACCGAAAACCCGGCCCAGACGGTGAGATAGCCGCCGAGGAACAGCCACCACGTGCGCGGCTCGCGGCGCCCAACGACGTCGGCGAGAGCAGACAGCATCGGCACGGTGGTCGGGGTCATCATCGCTGCGGACATCACCAGCCACGAGACGGAAAGTGCCAGCATCGAGTCGTGTGCGACCCCTTGGCGGTGCCAGGCAATGTCGACGGTCCAAGTCGCCGCAATGAAGCCCGCGAAATAGGGCCATGGGGATGAGCCGAGGCGTGGCGCATCTGCGCGCAACTCGCGTTCCGTGACCCCCATCGGTGAACACTATAGTTATCGCCACCCGTGGCTTCCAAGACCTCACACCGCCGCCCGCTCGAATTCGACGCCCGTCGATTCGCCGACTGGTTGTGGAGGTCGCGCACCGCTCACGACTGGTCCACTCGTGAGCTCGCGCTTCGTGCGGGAATTTCGCAGCCTTATGTCGTTGCTCTCGAACGCGCGCGACTCGCTCACGATGCAGGGTCGCCGACGCCGACGGTGAACGTCGTTGCTGCACTCGCTGCGGCATTCGACGTCGATCCGATCGCACTCATTCGCAAGACGCTTCGGCCGACACCGCGCCATGTGCTGCTCGTCGTCGACGGCGCGAGCGCTCCGCCGATCGACGTCATCCGCGAAGAGACGGGCGAAACTGCCGACGTGTGGGTGTGCGGTCGGGGTCAGCAGGCACCGAAGCAGTCCAAGCCGTGCACGCACGACATCCGTCTCCACCGCGAGTCGATGAAGGAGTACGACCCAGACAAGATCTCGGCGTTGCTCGATCGCGAACTGAATCGCATCGTCGGTGACATCGAGGGCAAGAACATCGGTCTCGTATTCGGAGAGACTTCAAGCGTGATGTCGTATGTGTCCAACCCGGATTCGTTGATCGAATTTGAAACTCGGTGGAAGGACATCGTCTCTGAATCTGCGGCAACTGTCGGCGCACATGCCGCTTGGAACGTGTGTGTCTACGAGGCGCACATCCTACGAGGCCGTCGCGATCTGGACGAGACCATGGAATTCCTCTTTGCACATCACGATGAGCACTGGTATGCCAAGGGCTCGCGGGTGCACACCGGAGAGAACGCCAAAGACAAGATTCTGAAGGCCGTCGCCTGAGGCGACGCCACGACACGAAAGGCAACACCATGACTTCGACCACCCGCGCACTCCTCGTCGGCAAGGTAAACGACGTGTGGACTCGACGCATTGAGGAGGTGTCACTCGATGCTCTCGGTGACGGCGACGTGCTCGTCAAGGTCGACTGGTCATGCATCAACTACAAGGACGGTCTTGCGTCGAGCGAAAAGGGTCGCGTCGCACGCATCGACCCGTTGATTCCCGGCGTCGATCTCGCGGGGACGATCGTCGACGCGGGGGAGTCGGGGCTTGCCGTCGGATCGCCTGTCATCGTTCATGGCTATGACGTTGGCGTCGCGCACCACGGCGGTTATGCAGCGTATGCGCGAGTGTCATCCAAGTGGGTGGTTCCGATGCCGAGTGGGCTGACCACGAAGACGTCGATGATGGTCGGTACCGCTGGGTTCACCGCAGCGCTCTCGGTCGATGCTCTCGAGCGAGCGGGACTGCGCCCCGGAACGGGTCCCGTACTCGTGACGGGCTCGACCGGTGGCGTCGGGTCGTATGCCGTCGGCATGTTGGCGGCTCGAGGGTACGAAGTCGTGGCGAGTACGGGCAAGGCATCCGCAGCCGACTGGTTGCGTTCGATTGGTGCGAGCGACGTGATGGATCGCTCAGAGACGTCCGCTGAACAGGCCAAGCCACTCGAAAAGGAACGGTGGGCCGGAGTCGTGGATTGCGTCGGTGGGTCGACGCTTGCCTATGCGCTGCGCACGACGCGCTACGGCGGATCGGTCGCGGCCAGTGGGCTCACGGGCGGTAGCGATCTGCACACGACGGTGATGCCATTCATCCTCCGTGGCGTCAACTTGCTCGGGATCGACAGCGTGCAGGTGGATCTCGCTTCACGCATCGCGATGTGGGCCCGCATTGGGTCTGACTTGAAGCCGACTTGGCTCGATTCGCAGGAGTCGACCGTGCTCGGACTCGAGGAACTTGCCCCCCATTTAGACGCGATTCTGAAAGGTGACGTGACGGGTCGACTGCTCGTCGATCCAAATCGATAGGTCGACTCAGAACCTGGCGGGAAGTCGCTTGATGCCGTTGATGAAGTTGCTCTGCAGGTAGGCCGGTTCGCCAGTGATCTCGAGGTTCGGAAGTCGCCTGCGGATTTCGTCGAACATCACGGCAATCTCACGACGTGCGAGGTTCGCCCCGAGACAGAAGTGTGGTCCACCAGCACCGAAGCCGATCTGGGCTGGGTGCGGATCGCGGGTCACGTCGAAGCGATAGGGGTCGTTGAAGACCTCTTCATCGCGGTTGCCAGAGTTGTACCACATCACGACTTTTTCGCCTGCGGCGATCTTCTGGCCGCGGATCTCGGTATCGCGCGTTGCGGTGCGTCGGAAGTGGATGACCGGGGAGGCGTAGCGCACGATTTCCTCGACGGCATTCTTCGTGCCCGACTCGAAGTTGTCGAACCAGTGCTTCTTTTGATTCGGATTCTTGGTGAGCTGCATCATGCCGTGGCTGATTGCGTTTCGCGTGGTCTCGTTGCCCGCGACCACGAGGAGGATGAAGAAACTGCCGAATTCCTGCGGGCTCATCCGTTCACCGTCCACGGTGGCGTGCATCATGATGCTGGTGAGGTCATCCTGCGGGTTCTTCAAGCGGTCCTCGCCGAGCGCTTGTGCGTAGGCGTAGATCTCGAGTGCGACGCGCATCAGGTTCTCGAGCGTGCCACCGAAGTCGGGGTCACCCGCGCCCAAGATCACGTTCGTCCACTCGAGGATCTGGCGGTCGTCGGAGCCCGGGATTCCC
>JALRJT010000045.1 GCA_023254985.1 Ilumatobacteraceae bacterium
CGAAGACACCATCGCAATCTTGCGTGGACTTAAAGAGCGCTACGAAGTCCATCACGGTGTGCGCATCCAGGACAATGCGCTCGTCAGCGCTGCGGTGCTGTCGAACCGTTACCTCACGAATCGATTCCTCCCGGACAAGGCGATCGACTTGGTCGACGAGGCGGCGAGCAAACTGCGTATCGAGATCGATTCGATGCCAACAGAGATCGACGTCGTCGAACGCCGGAGGCGACAGCTGGAAATTGAGCGAGTTGCACTCGAAAAGGAGACTGATCCAGCGTCGCGTGAGCGACTCGGTTCATTGAATGAGGAACTCGCAGAACTCAGTTCACAGATCGAATCGATGACGTCACACTGGGAAGCAGAGAAGCAGGCGATCGGCGCCATTCGCTCGCTGAAAGAAGAACTTGAGTCGCTTCGTGCCCAACTCGATCGCGAGACCGATCTGGAGAAGGCCGCTGAGATTCGATACGGAAGGATTCCCGAACTCGATCGCCGCATTGAAGCTGCTACCGAACAGCTGAATGTGCTGCAGCACGATCAACGAATGCTGAAAGAGGAGGTCGACTCCGAGGACATCGCCGAAGTGGTCTCGAAGTGGACAGGAGTTCCGGTCAGCCGACTCATGGAGGGTGAGATGCAAAAGCTCATCCACCTCGAAGAGCTCCTCCACCGGCGCGTGATCGGCCAAGACGTTGCGGTGACCGCAACCGCGAACGCCATCCGACGAAGCAGAGCGGGACTGAGTGATCCGAACCGACCAATCGGGTCGTTCATGTTCCTCGGGCCGACTGGCGTTGGGAAGACCGAACTTGCCCGTGCGCTTGCAGAGTTCCTCTTCGACGACGAGCGCGCAATGGTGCGCATCGACATGGCTGAGTACATGGAGAAGCACGCGGTGAGCCGTTTGATTGGTGCACCTCCGGGATATGTCGGATACGACGAGGGTGGCCAATTGACCGAAGCCGTGCGTCGACGTCCGTACAGTGTCGTGTTGCTCGACGAGATCGAAAAGGCACACCCTGAAGTGTTCAATGTGTTGTTGCAGGTACTCGATGATGGTCGTCTGACCGACGGTCAAGGTCGCACGGTCGACTTCACGAACTGCGTGTTGATCATGACGAGCAATTTGCGAGGAGAGCCGATCGAGTACTTCAAACCCGAATTCGTCAATCGCATCGACGAGATCGTGCGCTTCCGATCACTCGAGCAGGCCGACCTTGGCGCAATCGTTGACATCCAACTTGAACATCTGATTGAGAGGATGGCTGCACGACGGATCACGCTTGCGGTCACGCCTCGCGCGAGGCTTGTGCTCGCCGAGAAGGGATACGACGCCGAATTCGGTGCGCGACCCCTCAAGCGACTCATTCAGAAGACGATTGCGGATGCGGCTGCGTTACTGATCCTCGAAGGCAAGGTCGGCGAAGGCGGGAGCATCGTCGTCGATGCAATCGATGGCGAGTTCACGGTTCGAGCACAAGATCTCGTTGTGTCCTGACCAATTCTCGCTGTTCGGCGACTAGACTCTTCTTACGTTCCCCACAAATAACAGGAGCGTTTGATGCCCGTCACAGTCGTCGTAGGTACGCAGTGGGGTGATGAGGGCAAAGCCAAAGTCATTGACCTCCTGGCCGAGTCGCACGACTATGTCGTTCGCTATCAAGGTGGACACAATGCCGGACACACGGTCGTCGTTGGTGACCAGAAATATGCGCTTCAACTGATCCCGAGCGGGGTGCTGTATGAGCACGTTGTTCCTGTCATCGGCAATGGTGTTGTCGTCGATTTGCCAACGTTGTTCAAGGAGATCGACACACTTGAGTCCCGAGGGATCTCCTGCGCGCGCCTCAAAGTGTCGAGCCTCGCTCAACTGATCTTCCCGTGGCACCAAGCGTTGGATGCTTTGATCGAAGGACAGCGCGGTGACTCCAAGATTGGAACGACCCTTAAAGGAATCGGCCCGGCATATGCCGACAAGGCGCTGCGCGTCGGTATTCGCGCAGGCGAAGTTCGAGACATTGCACGATTCGCCACCCGAGTTCGGGAGCGCGCGACCGCAGCATCCGAGCTGCTTGTTGCTCGAGGCGGTCAATCGGTCGATGTTGACGAAGTCGTCACCACCTTCACTGCACTCGCCAAGCGACTTGCGCCATATGTTGCCGACACCGTGAATGTCCTTCATGACGCGCTCGATGCCGGCAACGAAATCCTGCTCGAGGGTGCTCAAGCGACCTTTCTCGATATCGATCACGGCACGTATCC
>JALRJT010000023.1 GCA_023254985.1 Ilumatobacteraceae bacterium
GGTCGACTTCGTCGATCAACAACACGACAGGATCGGCAGCGGAGATGGCCTCGAGGAGCGGTCGGGTCAGTAGGAACTCGTCGCTGAAGATGTCGTCGTGCACTTCAGACCACGAATCACTGTTCTTGTCGGCCTGGATGCGCAACAGCTGCTTCTTGTAGTTCCACTCATACAGCGCCTTGGACTCATCCAGACCCTCGTAACACTGCAGGCGAATCAAGCGAGCACCGGTCAAATCTGCAACGCTCTTGGCGAGCTGGGTCTTGCCCGTTCCGGCGGGTCCCTCGACGAGGATCGGCTTGCCGAGTCGTTGCGCCAGGAACACCACACCTGCGATGCCGTCGTCGGCGAGATAGTTGACCGATTTCAGGCCGTCACGCACGGATTGAACTGATTCAAAGCGCTTTTCCATTCAGGCAACCCTAGTGCTTGGTCGTCGGAATGCTTCTGTCCAAGGACCTACGATGAATGCGCACATGTCGGGCCTCGTCCGTTCCAATCTCGTCGTCGCTGCAGGCACGACGGTGTCCCGCATCACCGGACTCGCTCGACTCATCGTCTTCGGCATCGTCGTCGGTCAGACTGCACTTGCCGATGCCTTCGACCTCGCCAACAACGTGCCGAATGCGATCTACGAACTGCTTCTCGGCGGAGTGCTTTCAGCGAGCCTCGTTCCGCTCTTCGTGAGCCTGCTCGACGGGGACGAGGACCGCGACGGCATCGCTGCAGTGTGGAGTGTGGCAACGACTGCTCTCATCGTGATCACCGGCCTTGCGTGGCTCGCCTCACCCCAGATCTTCCACCTGCTCAGCATCTCGCCGAGCGCCTCGGTCGACGTCGAGACATATCGGGCAGCCGGAACCACGCTCACCCGTATCTTCGTCGTCCAGATCTTCTTCTACGGCGTCACGGCCCTTTCGTCTGGCCTCCTCAATGCTCAACGACGATTCTTTGCCGCCGCCTGGTCGCCTGCACTCGCCAACCTCGTTGCGATTGCGTCATTTCTCATCCTTGCCCAAGTCGTCGATGGTGACGTTCCCTCGATCAATGACGTCTTGTCATCGAGCTCCGTGCGACTCACACTCGGACTCGGCACCACCCTCGGCATCGCATTGATGGCGCTCGTGCAGTTGGCGGTCGTGGCGAAGTCGGTGTCGTTCGTCTCGCCACGACGCGCGCTGGCCAGTCCTGCGGTGCGCAGACTCGTCACACTGTCAACCTGGTCAATCGGTTACGTCGTCGCCAACCAGATCGCATTGATCGTCGTGAAGAACCTCGCCGACCCGGGGAGCGGCTGGGTTGATGCGTATTCGAAGGCATACGTCCTCCTGCAACTCCCCCACGGCTTGCTCGCGGTGTCGATCGCCACGACATTCGCCCCAGATCTCGCACGCGCAGCACACCGGACACCGACCGACTTCACCGCGATTGCTCTGCGAGGAATTCGCCTCACCGCACTTGTCACGTTTCCCGCATCCGTCGGGATCTTCGTCCTCGCCCGTCCAATCGTGGGCATGGTCTTTGCACACGGCAACTTCGACCTCGTTGCCGCAGACACGACGACCGACGTCGTGCGCGCGATGTCACTCGGGCTCGGCGGCTTCTCCGTCTACCTCTTCGTCCTGCGCTGCTTCTATGCCCGCTCCGACACGCGCACGCCATTCGTCATTAACTTGATCGAAAATGCACTCAACATCGTGTTTGCAGTTGTGTTGGTCGACCGTCACGGCATTGCAGGTCTCGGGTATGCATTCGCAGCTGCATATCTCCTTGCCGCAGCACTTGCGCTCGTCACGCTCGGCGTCATGCACAACATCGACATCCGAAAAGTCGTCGCCGACCTCGGCATTCTCGCCATTGGATCGACACTGATGGGGTTCGTTGTCAATGTGGCAAGTTCTTCAGTCGAGTCCGACTTCGGACTTGCCGCAGCCCGTCGTAGCACATTCGGCGTCGCTATCGGGCTTGTGACCTATTGCGCCTTCGTTGCGCTCTTCAATCGCGACGTGCGTGGTTACTTGTCGTCGAGGATGACGAGATCGTCACGGTGAATCAACTCGGCGAGCACCCCGTCCGGGAGCTCGCCACTTTGACGACCCGCAGCCGCTGAGGCCTGCACTGCATCCACGCCGACCATCCCACGCGCGAACACGACTCCGTCTCCACCTGCCACTTCAACGGTGTCACCGACAAGGAATTCTCCGCGCACCTCGACGACGCCAGCATGAAGCAACGAAGTGTTCCGTCTCGTGAGCGCGCTCCGTGCACCCTCGTCGACGACGATCGTGCCCGATGCTTGTGCGGCGAAGGCGATCCACAGCTTGCGGGCCGTGAGCTCGCGCTTGCGAGGAAGGAACTGCGTTCCCGCACCACGCACGCGATTCAGCGCATCGACAAGCACGTTGGGACGACTTGCGTCTGCAATCACGGCGCGGACGCCTGACCACGACGCAATGCGTGCCGCTGCAAGTTTGGAGGCCATTCCTCCGCTTCCTCGGTTCGTACCCGACTCCCCGGCGCGAACCGAAAGCAGTGGGTCATTGGCGTCAACCTCATCGATAAAGGTTGCCGTCGAATCCTGCGCAGGATTCGCGGTGTACAGACCGGCGATGTCGGTGAGGAGCACGAGGACATCCGCCGAGACGCTGTGGGCAACGAGTGCCGCGATGCGATCGTTGTCGCCGAATCGAATCTCATCGTTTGCAATCGCGTCGTTTTCATTGATCACCGGAATGCATCCGAGCTCGACGAGGCGAACCATCGTGTCTCGGGCGTGGAGATATTGGGTGCGATCAATGAAGTCATTGGCGACGAGCAGCACCTGGGCACCGATGAGACCGTGCGTGCGCAGATGCTCGTTGTAGGCATGCATGAGATGCCCCTGACCAACACCTGCGAGTGCCTGCAAGGTGAGCATGTCGCTCGGCCTCTGGGCCATTCCGAGTTCGGCGACGCCGACGGCAATGGCACCACTCGTGACGATGATGACTTCGTGACCGGACGCGCGGAGGTCGGCGACCTGCGCACACAGGTTGGCGATCGCATCCTGGCGGATCGCCCCGCTGTCGCTCGTGACCGAGGACGTTCCAACTTTGACGACGAGTCTCATAATCAGGTCTCCGGAACGTAGTCGAAGCTGAAGGTTCCGATGTGCACGACGCATCCATCGGTCGCACCTGCGCGTGCGAGCAAACGAGGAATTCCGAGGTTCTTCAACCGTTCGTCGATGTAGTTGAGCGCATCCGGTGTGGTCACGTCACTCAGCGCCACCGCACGCTCAACATCGCGGCCCGACAAACGAAATTCCGAATCGCCGACCTTGTCGATCGTGGTGCCCTCCGGAATCGGTCGAATGGTGATTGCCGACTGTTTGGGCGGCTCGGCAGATCGTGCTTCTTTCACGAGCACGGCAAGAGAGCCGAGGGCCTTGCGAACCCCAGCACCCGTGACCGCCGAGATGACGTCGCCACCCCATGAAGCAATCGACTCGGGTGAGGCAGCGTCAGTCTTGGTCCCGAGCACGATCCGCGGACGTTCGAGTAAGTCCGGCCGATACTGGCCAAGTTCGTGCAGCAGGACCTTCTCCTGCTCGTGCGGATCCATCCCATCCATCGGCGCAAGGTCGATGAGTAGACACAACACTCGCGCGCGTTCGATGTGACGCAGGAACTGATGTCCCAACCCACGGCCTTCGCTTGCACCTTCGATGATGCCGGGGATGTCGGCGATGACGAACTCGGTCGATTCATCCAGCCGCACGACGCCGAGATGAGGCTCCAGCGTGGTGAACGGATAGTTGGCGATCTTGGGCTTCGCGGCCGACACCGAACTGATGAAGGTCGACTTGCCGACATTGGGAAAGCCGACGATGGC
>JALRJT010000205.1 GCA_023254985.1 Ilumatobacteraceae bacterium
CGCTACGCAGATCCACTCGCTGACGTGATCATCAACTTGGCCGAAGAGGGCAACGGATTCCCGTGGCACTTCGACACCAACAACTACACCGTCACGCTCGCGATCCAGAATGCGGAATCGGGTGGGGAGTTCGAATACAGCCCGAACCTGCGCACGCCAACGGATGAGAACTACGACGTCGTCGGTCGTGTGCTCGACGGCGATCAGTCGCTCATTCGATCGCTTCATCTCGAACCGGGCGACTTGCAGATCTTCAAGGGCCGTTATTCGCTGCACCGCGTGACGCCACTTGCGGGACCAACGATGCGCTACGTCGCAATCTTCAGTTTCACCGAGATGGAAGGTGTGGTCGGCAGCCCGGAGCGCACGAGACAGCTCTACGGTCGAGTGCTACCCATCCATCTGGAGCGAGCCGGTCTCCGCGGCGACGCCCTTGTGGATTAGATGAACGTGCCACGGTAGGCTCTCCCGAGTTAGAAACGGGGCCATAGCTCAGTTGGTAGAGCGCTTGCATGGCATGCAAGAGGTCAGGGGTTCAATTCCCCTTGGCTCCACGAAACCAACGTCCTTGGGGCGTGATTCCTTACCGGCACTAGGTTCGATGTCGTGAGCACGACGCAAAACTCGGGAGACTTCACCCTTCGTGGACTCCGAGCCCTCGTCACGGGTGGTGGATCGGGGATCGGCAAAGCAATCGCAGAGGGGATGCGAGCGGCCGGCGCCACCGTCGTCGTGTGTGACGTCAATGATTCGACGTTGCCCGACTATGTCTGCGATGTCGCCAATACGAACGACGTGACCTCAATGTTCTCGCGAATCTCCAAGGACCTCGGTGGACTCGACATTCTCGTCAACAACGTGGGTGTCCCGGGTCCGACCGCGCGCGTGGATGAAATGGACCCTGAGGCCTATGACGAATGCGTCCGCGTGAATCTCGGCGGCACGTTCCGCTGTGCGCATGCAGCGGTTCCGATGTTGATCGAGTCCAAGGGCTCGATGGTGAACATCTCAACGAGTGCCGGAATCTACGGCTATCCACTTCGCTCGCCATACGTGGCGGCCAAGTGGGGGATCATCGGTCTCACGAAATCCTGGGCTATGGAACTCGGCGAGTTCGGTGTGCGTGTGAACGCCATCTGTCCCGGTTCGGTGAGTGGGCCTCGCATGGATGGAGTGATTGCTCGCGAGTCCGTAGCCACTGGTATTCCCGCGGACGAACTTCGCCGCGGGTATGAAAACCAAGTTTCGCTGCGCACCTTCATCGAAGCGAGCGACATTGCCGCGTCTGCGGTGTTCCTGTGTTCGCCGGCTGCGCGCTTCATCACTGGTCAGGTATTGCCGGTCGACGGCAATATCGAGACGATGCGCGCCGACTAGACGAACCATGATCGTCGACATCCAGTTCAACCAGGGTCACTACACGTGGCTCGAGTTGCGTGATGCGGCACGTGCGGCAGAAGATGCCGGTTATTCCACCCTGTGGATCTCGGATCATCTCGCAGGATCGGTGATGGCGGCACCATCCATGCCAGAGTGCTTCACCTTGCTCGGCGCGCTTGCTGAGGCGACCTCGACGATCGGTCTCGGTGTGCTCGTCGCCAACGTCGGGACGCGACATCCTGCGGTGCTCGCGAATGCGGCCGCGACGGTGCAGAACATCTCCGGAGGCCGATTCATCCTCGGTCTTGGTGCCGGGGCATCCCCGACGAGCTCATTCGCTTCAGAGCTCCACGCAATCGACATGCCGATCCCGACAACGATGGCCGAGCGCCATGCTCGACTGGAGCACACCCTCGACGTCCTCGATGAGATGTGGGACGCACATCGTGACAAAAAATTCGCGACTTTTCCCATGCCGTGTGTTCGACCAAAGATCGTGCTCGGAGTGAACTCGGTTGCCTTGGCAAAGATTGCTGGACGTCGCGCAGATGGCGTCAACGTGCGCGCGAGCCACCTACATCGACGCGAAATTCTCACGGCGGCACAGCCGAATGACGAGAGGTCATTCACCACTTCGGTGTGGGATTTCCTTGACGTGTCCAAATCACTTGACGAAGCACACGATTCTCAGAAACTTGAAGGAGAAGGAATCGATCGACTCATCCTTCTCGCGCGTGGTGACGTCACCTCGGATCGATTGAGGGATATCCGACTCTGAAAAGGCATCGGATTGCCCCAATGAGGCGCGGGCCTTGAG
>JALRJT010000207.1 GCA_023254985.1 Ilumatobacteraceae bacterium
GCTGCAAGCCCATAGTCATGCAATGCTCGCGTTCGCCGAAGCGCCGGCGACCACACTGTCGCCCACGCACGAGCGGTGAGACCATCGCTCGATTCGCCGGCAGCGATGCAATCTCGAATTGCGTCTGCGAGACGCGGAGCTGCGCGCAACGACGCAGCAACCGAGTAGCCCGTGACGGGATGCACGAAGCCACCCGCGGCACCGAAGCCGACGACCCTCGTGCTCGGCGCCGGTGGTGATCCACCCATCTCGATGTGCACGTCCTCGATGTCGATCGCATCCCCCGAGACGTCGACACCCAATCGCGCGTGAAGCAGCTCGCGCAACTCACGAGCCGATCGCGGACTGTGCTCGACGAGCGACGTCTCTTCCACCATCGTCGTCCCGTCGCCGAAGTCCATTCCGTAGAGGAACGTGGGAGTCGACTTCGACTCGGTGCGTTGACTCCAGTCCATCAGGGTGAATGAACCGGGCGGCACGAGTCCCGCACGCGACGTGACGACCCCGTATGCGCTCTGCACACCCGTCGCACGATGCCGCTGACGCTGCAGGAACCCAGAGGACGAACCGCCGGCATCCACCACCACACGAGCAGCGAGCACCGCACCGGATTCGAGACCCACCTCGCGCTGGTAGCCATCTGGGTCCACACGATCGACGACAGACACCGCTCGCTCTGCGATCGGTCGATACCCAATCCCGATGAGATGGGAAGCCAGTGCCTCGTTGTCGAAGATTGCGTACGCGCGCTTCAACTCGTGCTCGCGCTCTCCGATCACCCGCACCGTCGGCCACGTTGCCCGAACGAGTCCCTTCAACACGATCGAGTCATCGCAGGGATCGAGATCGTCGACCCACGACCCGAGCGTCTGGCTCCACAGCTCGCCAAGTCGCGGATCGACCACGGCAACCGCCAAACCACGACGAATGAGCGAGTGCGAAATCGCGGCACCACCGGGGCCAGCACCGAGCACGACGACGTCGAAACGATCGATGGTCGTCATGACCCGTGTTCTTCGATGACCGCCATGCGACGGAACTGCTCGACGACATTCGGTGGCTGATACGTCGGATCGAGCGAGCGATATACGGTGTCGACGTTGACCGCCATCCGACCGAACTCACCCATCGACGAAAACGGCTTGGAGGTTCCGTGCAGTCGCGCGACGAGTTCGCGAGCAGCTTCGAAGGCATCCACCCCGTCGCGCTGCAGCTGCGTGGCGCCAACGAGCACGCTCGACAGATAATCGCGCACCTGGGCGACACCGGCCTTGTCAGTGAGAGGTCCGTGCCCGGGCACGATCGTCTCCGCATCGAGCGAGGCGATGAGATCGCACGCCGCGATCCAATTCTCGAGCGGGCCAGCCCACACGATCGGCGCACCTCCGATGAACAAGATGTCGCCGGTGTACACCGTTTTGGTCTCCGGACAATGCACGATCGTGTCACCCTTGGTGTGCGCTGGACCGACCTCGATCAACTCCACGATGCGACCTCCGACGTCGAGGTCAAGTCGGCCGTCGAACGTGCGCGTCGGCATGGCGAGTTCGATCCCGGAGAAGTCGAAGTCGCCGAAGAACGACCTGAACAGGTCCCCCACGTCGCCCTCGGCCGCATTCAGAGCGGCCATCATCGCCGGTGGCACCTCGCTCATCTCGTGTGCAGTCGCACTCGAGGTCACGATCTCAGCATCCCCGACCAACTGGTTGCCATAGCAGTGGTCGCCATTGGCATGGGTGTTCACCACCGTGCCGATCGGAGCACCTTGTGTCACCGAGCGCATCGATCCCAACATCGCCTCGGTCAACTTAAGATCGAAGAGCGTGTCGACGAGCAGTGACCGCCCGTCACCGACAATGAGACCTGCGTTGCTGTAACCCCACCCACCGTCGGGTTGCAGATATGCATAGGCGCCCTGACCAACCTCGTGCAGACCGAGGCTGTAGGAGGGTGACATCACGACAGCCTGGTGAGACCAGTCTTCAGGTTGCGGATCGCCTGGTTGATGCGCTGTTCGTTTTCGATCAATGCAAAGCGAGCGAATCCCTCGCCACCCGGACCAAATCCAGACCCAGGCGACAATGCCACGTTGCAGTCGCGAACGAGATGGCTGCAGAACTCGACGGAGTCCATGTCGCGATACGGCTCGGGAATTGGCGCCCACACGAACATCGACCCTCGCGACTTGGGGATGTGCCATCCGATGCGGTCGAGACCGTCGATGAGTGTGTTCATGCGACTCTCATAGATGGCACACACTTCCTTCGGATAGTCGGCCGCCTCATTGAGCGTCACCGTGGCGGCGATCTGAATCGGCTGGAAGGTGCCGTAGTCGAGGTAGCTCTTCATCTTCATGAGGGCCTGCACCACTTCGGTGTTGCCCGCCATGAACGCACAGCGCCATCCGGCCATCGAGAAGCTCTTCGTCATCGAGTACAACTCGACGGCACAGTCCATCGCACCCTCTGCCTGCAGGATCGACGGTGGCTTGTAGCCGTTGAAGCCGACGTCGGCATAGGCAAAGTCGTGCACCGCGATCATCTCGCGTTCGCGACAGAAGTCCACGACTCGCTGCATGAATGCCGCATCCACTGTCGCCCCGGTCGGGTTGTGCGGGAACGACACGACGAGCACACGCGGTCGCGGCCAACCCACCTTGTAGGCCTCGGTGAGGTGGGCGAAGAACTCATCGGTGTATTGAACATCGTCGACCGTCTGCTGACTGCGCATCGGCACCTGGCGAACGTCGGCGCCAGCAAACAATGGCCCATAGATGTGGATCGGATAGCTCGGCGACGGGACGATGGCTGCATCTCCACGATCGAGGAGCACCCACATCAAGTGGCTGAACCCCTCCTTCGATCCGATCACGTTGGTGATCTGCGTCTCGGGATCGAGCTTCACGTTCCAGTTGCGCTGGTACATGTCGGCGACGGCCTCGCGCAGCTTCGGCAGTCCACGAGACAACGAATAGCGGTGATTGCGCGGATTGTGCGCGGCTTCGGCGAGCTTGTCGACTGCCACTTGCGGTGAGGGAATGTCGGGATTACCGAACCCGAGGTCGATCACGTCGGCACCGTCGTGGCGAGCCGCGATCTTCAGATTGTTGATGATCGTGAAGACGTACGGCGGCAGATTGGTGATGCGGCGAAATTCCACCCGAACAAACTACTCACTGTCGGCCGAGAAGTGCCGCCCCAATTGCCCCAGCCTGTTCGCCGAGTTGTGCCGAGACGAGTCGCGGATGCGGCCGATGCTCAGGGGCATACAGCAGTGAAGCGAAATGCGACGCGATGGCGGGCATCACGACCTCCGACGAGGCAATCACGCCACCTCCGATGACGAGTGTGTCTGGATCGGTGGCGTTGGTGAGGCTGACGAGCCCGATCGCCACGTAGCGCGCAAACCGATCGACGACGGCAACAGCATCGACTTCACCTTTTCGTGCTCGCTCGATGACCGCCTCACCCCGCTCGCCTCCTGCGAGTCGTGACAAGGCCGTCCCGGATGCGTAACGCTCCCAGCACCCGCGCAGGCCACACGGACACAACTCGCCGTCGATCTCTACGACGAGGTGGCCAATCTCGCCCGCGAATCCGTGTGCGCCGCGCTGGACGACGCCGCCCGAGACGAGCCCACCACCGATTCCCGTGCCGAGCGTGACCATCCATACGTCGGTCGCTCCGCGCGCAGCGCCAACCTTCCACTCGCCGTATGCAGCCGACGTCGCATCGTTGTCCACCGTGACCGGAACAGACAGCATCGATCGCAGCTGGGCGCCGAGCGGCAACTCGACCGCACTACTCAAGTTGGGAGACGAACGAATCACACCTTCAGGTGTGATGAGCCCAGGCACCCCGACGCCGACGGTGTCGTACTCCCCGAGCGAACCGAGCAAGTCGCACAACGTATCGGCGAGCTTTGACGCGTGTGGCGTCGGAATCCGGTCGCTCGCGACGACCTTGCCATCTTCATCCAACAACACTGCGAGACACTTCGTCCCGCCGACGTCGACGCCCGCGTTCTTCGTCACGACTCGATGCGGGACTTGAGCTCCTTTAACGTGCTCAAGATTCGAACCTCCGCGCGACGCTTGACGAAACCTGGCAGCGGAATGATCAACTCGATCGACAAGTCATAGGAAATCTTCGTCTGGTCGCCCTGCGCTTCGAAGGTGTAGGCGCCGTGGATCTCGCGCATGATGTCGCCGTCCAACATTGACCAGCTGAGTCGACGAGGCGCATTGGAGTAGTCGTACTTCAACGTGAAGTGCGTGCTGCGGCCGAGCGCAGACGCGCGATAATCCACGATCAGCGCACGACCCTGCGCATCACGATCCTTGACGTCAGCCTGCTTGACGTCCTTGGCCCACGAGGGATACTCCTCGAAGGCAGTAGCAACTGAAAAGCATCGCTCGGGCGAGGCATTCACCAGAATCGAGTCGGAACCTGAATCCATAATCCCTCCATCTTTGCCGATCGAGGTCGATCGACGATTATTTCCGTTCTGCTCGGGGCGGGAACGTGCCATGTCGCGAGGCCCACCAGCCATTCAGCCCGAGACCGAGCATGGGGACCAGGACGCCAAAGGCGAGCACGCTGCCGGGTTGGCCGTCGGTGGATGAGCGCAGGATGGCCCCCGCCAGACCAACCGCGACCTGCACCGACAGACATGCCCACATCACGCTTCGCACTCGTTTTGTCGCAACGTCACCGCCAAGCAGGAACACCCCGGCGACCGAGATCTCCTCGCTCCTACTACGCGCCACCGCCGCGAAATAGCCGAGGATGAACGTCACCACCCCGACGGCAAACAACGCAAGGTCCGCGACGACGACTGACGTTCGCCAGAACCCGTCGAAGACCACGACCGCAAGCGTTGTCACCACGACGAACACCGCGGTCAACACCACGTTCACCCGCTGTGTCACGACCTAACCCCCAACACCTCGCCGAGACGTCGCGACAGCACCCCGTAATCGAATTCTTCCACTGCACGTGCACGCGACGCCAGACCCATCTCGTGCCGTCGAGCATCATCGAGCAACAACTCACGAAGTGCATTCGCGACGTCGTTCACGTTGTTCGGTCGCCCGACGACGCGACCTGTCACACCATCCACCACCGCTTCTGCCGCTCCACCACTCTCTCCTGCCAACTGAGGCACGCCGCACGCGGCCGCCTCGGCGA
>JALRJT010000037.1 GCA_023254985.1 Ilumatobacteraceae bacterium
CGCATCGACGACACCGGAGGAGAGACCGAGGGTGGCGGCAAGGTGTACTACCACCTCACGCTGCTCGCCGAGAACAACGTCGGATACAAGAACCTGATCAACCTCGCTAGTCGCGCATTCCTCGAGGGCTACTACTACCAGCCGCGTGTCGACTGGGAACTGTTGCAGCAGTACAGCTCGGGGCTGATCGCCACGAGCGGGTGCCTCGGCGGTCACGTACTCCAACGTTTGATGCGCGGTGACGTGAAGGGTGCGCATGAGTGCGCTGGTCGGCTGCAGGAGATCTTCGGTCGCGACAACTTCTTCATCGAGCTGCAGGACCATGGACTTGCCGACCAGATCCGCACGAACCCGTTGTTGATCGAACTTGCCAAGTCGATCAATGCGCCGCTCCTCGCCACGAACGACACGCACTACACGCACCGTGAAGACCACGAGAGCCACGATGCGCTCTTGTGTGTGCAGACGGGCTGCACGATTGCCGATCCCAATCGCTTCAAGTTCGAGGGCAATGAGCACTATCTGAAGACGTCGAACGAGATGCGGTATCTGTTCCGCGAAGTACCCGAGGCGTGCAATAACACGCTGTGGATTGCCGAGCGAGCCGACGTGAAGATCGAATTCGGCAAGTATGTGTTGCCGGACTTTCCGTTGCCGAAGGGATTTGCCACCGATCGTGACTATCTCGCCCATCTCACGCTTGAAGGGGCGAAGGCTCGTTGGGGGGCCAAGCTGCCCAAGGAAGTGTCCGATCGGCTGACGTATGAGCTGAAGGTCATCGGCGACATGGGATTTTCCTCGTACTTCCTCATCGTGTGGGACCTCATTCGCTACGCCAAGGACCACGACATTCGCGTCGGTCCTGGTCGTGGATCTGCCGCCGGATGCGCAGTGGCGTACTGCCTCGGAATCACCAACTTGGACCCGATCAAGTACGACTTGCTGTTCGAGCGCTTCTTGAACCCAAGTCGCATCAGCATGCCCGACATCGACATGGACTTCGACTCGCGCTATCGCGATCAGATGATCCGGTATGCGGCCGAGAAGTATGGCCGTGATCGCGTCGCCCAGATCATCACGTTCGGCACGATCAAGGCGCGCAACGCAGTGCGCGATGCGGCGCGTGTGCTCGGCTATCCCTACGCACTCGGCGACAAGATCGCCAAGGCGATGCCACCGGTCGTGATGGGTCGCGACACGCCGATCAGGTACTGCTTCGAACAAGACCCCAAGCACCAGGCGGGGTATCAGGCTGCACAAGATCTTCGCGCCTTGTACGACACCGACTCCGACGTGAAGCGTGTCGTCGACGTCGCTCGTGGTCTCGAGGGGTTGAAGCGGTCGGTCGGCATCCATGCCGCGGCCGTGGTGATCACCAAAGAGCCGTTGACCGAGTATCTCCCGATCCAGCGCAAGCCCGAACAGGGGCAGGATCCCGCCGAAGCCCCCGTCGTCACCCAGTACGAAATGCACGGGGTTGAAGAGCTCGGCCTTCTGAAGATGGACATCTTGGGTCTGCGCAACCTGGATGTGATCTCAGATGCCCAAGCGATGATTCGTGAACGTCGTAATCCAGACTTCGATATCGACTCGATCCCCATCGATGACAAGGCGACGTATGAACTGCTCGCCCAGGGTGACACGATCGGAGTGTTCCAGCTCGAGTCTTCGCCGATGCGCGCGCTGCTGCGCTCGCTCATCCCGAACCGTTTCGAGGACCTCTCGGCGGTGCTCGCGCTGTATCGACCTGGTCCGATGGGTGCAAACATGCACAACGACTTCGCCGACTACAAGAACGAGCGCAAGAAGATCACCTTGTTCCACCCGGACGCGGCAGAGGTGCTGGGGGACACCTTCGGTCTCATGATCTACCAAGAGAGCGTGATGCGCGTCGCGCAACGCTTCGCTGGGTACACGCTTGCCGAAGCCGACAACTTGCGCAAGGCGTGTGGCAAAAAGATCCGCGAGGTCATGGAAAAGGAGCGCGACAAGTTCGAGCAGGGCTGTGTGAAGTCGGGGTATGGCGACGAACTCGGCAAAGAACTCTTCGACGTCATCGTCAAGTTTGCGGACTACGCCTTCGCCAAGAGTCACGCGTATGGCTACGGCCTCATCTCGTATCAGACGGCCTATCTCAAGGCGCACTATCCCGTTGAGTATCTCGCATGCCTTCTCACCAGCGTGAAGACAAACTACGAAAAGGCGGCTGTCTATCTGGCCGATGCGCGATCGTCGAAGATCACGGTGCTCACGCCAGACATCAACAAGTCGGGAGTCGACTTCGAACCGATCGACAACGTCGGCACGCGCACGATCTCGTTCGGTTTGTCGGCGATCCGTAACGTTGGAGAAGCACTCGTCGAGCAGATCGTCGCGCACCGCCGCGAGAACGGGGAGTACACCTCCTTCTACGACTTCGTCGAACGTGCGCCTGAGCAAGTGTTGAACAAGCGCACTATCGAGTCGCTGATCAAGGCCGGTGCATTCGATTCCCTCGGTCATCCACGCAAGGGTCTGCTCATGGTGTACGAGACCATCATCGACGCAACCGTTGCGCGCCGGCGCGAACGCGACCAAGGTGTGATGAGTCTCTTCGGTGACGTCGGTGGGGACGACTCAGTCTTTTCCGAGAAGCGTGAGATCCCTGCGTTGCAGTTCGACAAGGCCGAACAGCTCAAGTTCGAAAAGGAAATGCTCGGACTGTATGTGTCCGATCATCCACTGATGGGCATCGAGGGGGCGCTGCGGCGTCGAGTCGATGCGTCGATCGCTGAAGCCGTCGAACGGGAAGACAACTCGTTCTTCACGATTGGTGGAATCATCAGTGCCCTCAACCGCAAGTACACCCGCAAGGGCGACTTGATGGCCACGTTCATGCTCGAGGACCTCCAAGGCGCCGTCGAAGTCGCCGTGTTTCCGAAGACGTTCCAGCGCTACGGACATCAACTCGCAGATGACGTCATCATCACGGTGAAGGGACGCCTCAACAAGCAGGACGAGACTCGCGTGTCGTTCATGGCCACCGACATCGTGGTGCAAGAGGGGTTGCGTGCCTCGGGGGATTCGTTACACATCAAGGTGTCCGCCCAGGCGCTCACGCCGGAGTTGATCGAGGATATGAAAGGCGTATTGCAACAGCACCCTGGCTCGTCGCCCGTGTTCGTGCATCTCGGAGGGGACAAGGTGATGCAACTCGATTCCAAGTTCACCGTCGATCTGGACCGCGTTATTGGTCAGATTCGCGTGATGTTCGGCGAGGCCGCCTACATCGAATAGGCAATGAGCCAGAACTCGCCCGTCTGAAAACGGGTTTTTGCTGGCAGAATGGAGGGCATGACCGTGGTGGTTGAGACCCGCGACTGCGCTTCGCTCACCGACACCGATCTCGACGAATTGGCCAACATGGGTGGTGCGTTCGACATCGGCGCGGTTTCCAAGGCCAAGGAAGACTGGGTGCTCTTCACGAGCGCCCGCATCTCCGGCAAGTTGAACGGGTTCACTTTCTCGACCCTCGAGCGCATCGGTGGGACACCGTGCGTGCTGCTTGGCATGATGAGCGTGAAGCGCACCGCCAAGCGTGACGCGGTGCTGAAGGGTCTCATGACGGAGGCGTACCACCGCGCGTTGATGGCGTTCCCTGATGAGGATGTGGTCGTCGGCTCGCGATTCGCCACCGCCGATGGTCTCGAAGCGTTCAAGTCCCTCACCGACATGATTCCGCGTCCCGGGCACCGTGCCGTCGGGGAAGAGCGCGCGTGGGGCAAGCGTCTCGCCCGCCGTTTCGGCGTCGAGCGCTACTACGACGACCAGTCATTCGTCGTCAAGTCGCACGGCCACTCCGGATTCCTCGATCACGACTCGTTGAAGCCCGGCAAGGTCGCCGCAGACATCGCCGCCCAGTTCAAGACCGTGAACGTCGCCAAGGGCGGCGCGCTCATCGTGCACGGCTGGACGATGGC
>JALRJT010000067.1 GCA_023254985.1 Ilumatobacteraceae bacterium
TCGACATGTTGCACACCGTCATGCGACCTTCCATCGAAAGTTCACGGATCGCCGATCCGCGGTATTCGATGACGTGGCCGATGCCGCCACCTGTGCCGATCTTGCCGATGATGGCGAGCACGATGTCCTTGGCTGTGACCGACGGATCGAGCGTTCCATCGACGGTGACGCTCATCCACTTCGGTCTGCTCTGCGGCAACGTCTGGGTTGCCAGCACGTGCTCGACCTCGCTCGTGCCGATGCCGAAGGCGAGTGCACCGAATGCTCCGTGGGTGGAGGTGTGGCTGTCGCCGCAGACGATCGTCATGCCCGGCATGGTGCGACCTTGTTCTGGTCCGATGACGTGCACGATGCCCTGGCGTGAATCACCCATCGGATAGTGGGTGATGTTGAATTCCTTGGCATTGGCGCGCAGCACTTCGAGCTGGCGAGCCGAAATTGGATCCGCGACGGGGAGATGAATGTCAGCCGTCGGGACGTTGTGGTCCTCGGTTGCCACGGTGAGATCGGGGCGGCGGACGGTGCGACCGTTGATGCGAAGGCCGTCGAAGGCCTGTGGGCTCGTTACTTCATGGACGAGGTGGAGGTCGATATAGAGGAGTTCTGGCTCGCCGGGATTGGACGACACGACGTGGCGGTCCCAGACCTTCTGGGCGAGCGTGAGGGGGCGAGCCGACATGGCCTTCAGTCTGCCGTGAAGTTCGAGAAATTTCACGACTCAGTGTCCGTTTCCACACCCTTGCGCACACATCGGGGCATGACATCAACTCATCCCACACCACTAGACCTCGCCACATGCGTCGAACACAGCCTGCATCTGTCGCTCGATCGCTTCGATCTGTCGGCCGCACGGCTATACGGAATCACGGTCGTCGACCCTGAGGGGATCCCAGCCAAGGCCGACGGCTCGCTGCGCATCACGTTCCTCGCCGAACATGCGGACGTGTACGAGTTACTCGATGCGCCGACGAGTGCGATCTCCAAAATGTTCGACGCAGCCGTCGTACTCACGTGTGGATGGGCGGCTCCACTCGACGACGATGACGAGCCGAGTGATCTCGCCCCGAGCCAGCACCCACGGCGACGCCGTGTGCGACTCGTCGTCACCGTGTGCGACCAGGGCGTTGCCTCGGTCTTGCGCTTCGCCGACACCCCTGAAGAAATCGTCACGGACGATGGCGCTGCGCGTGGCACGCTCGCTGACGCGGTGAACTCGTTGTGGTTCACCTCGACCGTGGATGCCAACGCCTCGTGATTCGTACCGCGGTGAGCACCGTCCGTCGGGGATGACACCGCGCCGATAACTTGAAGGTGTGGCCGATTGGGCAGAACGCATCAAACAGCTCGCACGTGAGCGCGATGCGGTGATCCTCGCCCACAACTACCAATTGCCGGAGATCCAAGACGTCGCCGACCACGTCGGGGACTCACTCGGTCTCTCTCGAGTCGCAACGCAATCGAATGCCTCGACCATCATTTTCTGTGGCGTGCACTTCATGGCCGAGACCGCCAAGATCCTGAGCTACGACAAGACCGTCATCATCCCCGACAAGAACGCAGGTTGCTCACTCGCCGACACCATTACCGCCGACCAATTGCGCGCGTGGAAGGCGGAATATCCCGGTGCGGTCGTCGTGAGTTACGTGAACACCACTGCCGCGGTGAAGGCGGAGACCGACATCTGTTGCACGTCGTCGAACGCGGTCGAAGTCGTGGCGTCGATCCCGAAAGATAAGACCGTGCTGTTCTGCCCCGATCAGTTCCTCGGCGCACACGTGCAGCGCACGCTGCAGCGCGACAACATGCACATCTGGATGGGCGAGTGTCACGTGCATGCGGGAATCAACGGTGCCGACTTGAAGGCAATGGTCGCTGCGGAACCAGAAGCCGAATTGTTCATCCACCCGGAATGCGGGTGTGCGACCTCGGCGATGTATCTCGCGGAAACGGGCGTCGTTCCTCGATCGCGCACGAAGATCTTGAGCACCTCGGGGATGATTACCGCCGCCGAGCAGACCACGGCAAAGAAGGTGCTCGTGGCGACCGAAACCGGGATGCTGCACCAACTCCGCCGCGTGAACACCACGGTGACGTTCGAACCGGTGAATCGGGCGGCGGTGTGCAAGTACATGAAGATGATCACGCCAGAGAAGCTGGAACGGTCGCTCATCGACGGCACGGATGAGATCACGATCCCGAGTGACGTGGCTGATCGGGCTCGACGCAGTGTCGAGCAGATGATCGCCATCGGCACACCATCACGCACCAAGGAGTGACACACGTGGCGCGCACCGATGGAGCAGTGCAGATCGAGTTGCCGCGCCGTCTCGCTGCACCTGAGCCGACCTGGACGAGGGATGTCGATGTTGTCGTGCTCGGATCCGGAGCCGCTGGACTCGCTGCTGCGCTTGCCGCGCGACCCGTGCGCAACGTCCTCATCGTCACCAAGGACACGCTCGATGCGGGAAGCACGGCGTGGGCCCAAGGCGGACTCGCCGCAGTGCTCGACCCGACCGACACGTTCGCAGAACACGTGCGCGACACGCTTGAGGCAGGTGCTGGATTGTGTGACGAGGCCGCGGTGACGTCCCTCGTGGGCGATGCGCCGACCGCGATCGACTATCTCGAAAAGCTTGGTGCAGCATTCGACCCAGGTGCGGATGGCGAGCGAGCACTCACGCGCGAAGGTGGACACTCACGGTCACGCATCGTGCATGCAGGCGGCGATCAGTCGGGCGCGGAGATCCAGCGCACGCTGGATGAGAATGCGATCAACGCGGGAGTCGAAGTGTTCGAGCATGCGTTCGCACTCGATCTCGAATTCGGAGTGACGCCAGCTGGCAAGCGCCAAGTCGCAGGTGTGCGCATCGCAGTGCTCGGCACGACCGGAGAAGTGGTCAGCGTCGGCATCGTGACGGCGCGAGCAGTAGTCGTTGCAACCGGTGGATATGGCCAAGTGTTTGCGAGCACGTCGAATCCGGCGGCCGTCACCGGTGACGGGCACGCACTTGCACTTCGTGCGGGGCTGATCCTGCGAGATCTCGAATTTGTACAGTTCCATCCGACGGTGTTGTGGCAAGGAGTCGAGTCGACCGCGCAGCAGACGTTGATCAGCGAAGCAGTGCGCGGCGAAGGCGCGGTGTTGTTCGACGCCGCAGGCGAGCGAATCATGCAGGGAGTCCATCCACTTGAAGACCTCGCGCCGCGCGACGTTGTAGCTGCGGCGATCAGCGAACGAATGTCGCGAGCCGTCAACGGAGTCGACGACCACGTGTATCTGGATGCAACGGCGATTGGTGAGCGATTCGAGGAACGTTTTCCGTTCATCACACGGGCATGTCGAGCGGCTGGGTTCGATCCATCGCGTGACCGCATTCCCGTCGCACCCGCTGCGCACTACACCTGCGGCGGAATCGACTCGAACCTGGACGGCACGACGTCGATCGAGGGTCTGTACGCCGTGGGTGAAGTCGCCTACACCGGCGTGCACGGTGCGAATCGTCTCGCATCCAATTCACTCACGGAAAGTCTCGTGGTCGGAACCCGTGTCGGCCGCGACTTGGCGTGGAAGTTGCCAGCGCGCGTCGAGGTGATCGATGAGCGTTGGGGAGAGTCGGGAACACTCGATGATTCCCTGCGCGCACACGTACGCACGCTGATGTCGAAGAACGTCGGTGTATTGCGCCGCCCAGAGAACCTTGTCGCGACCCTGGATGCGTTAGCGGTTGTCGCCGACAAGGTCTCGTCGCAGACGACACCGACGAGACGCAACTTCGAGGCGACGAACATCCTCACCGTGGCGAGCGCGGTGACTGCTTCTGCCCTCACGCGCACCGAGAGTCGTGGCTGCCACCGCCGCACCGACGTGGTCACGAGCGACCCGGTCTGGAAGCGTCATCTCGAGGTATCTCTCGATGACGACGGCCTCGTCATCCGTGGCGGGGTCGAGGCCTGATGCAATACCAACGCATCTCCGACGCCACGGCATCTGCGCTCACGTCCACAGGTCTTTCCGTCGACGAGGTTCGACGAGTGATCGCTCGAGCGCTAGACGAGGACTTCGCTGACGGTCCTGACGTGACGACGAATGCGACGGTTCCAGCCGATCATGTCAGTCGTGCTCGTTTCGTGAGTCGCGCACACGGTTGCGTTGCTGGAGTTCCGATCGCGCGAGCCGTGCTCGAGATGATGTGCTCAGCCGAATCGTTGAACTTCGAGGAAACGATCGCTGACGGCGCGTCGGTCAAGCCAGGTGATCTCGTCATCTCGGTCACTGGGCCAACTCGTGGACTGCTCACCGCCGAGCGCACGGCGCTCAACCTGCTCGGTCATTTGAGTGGAATCGCAACGGCGACCCAGCTGTGGGCACTACAGCTTGCGGAAACGAACGCGAAGGTGCGGGACACGCGAAAGACGTTGCCTGGATTGCGGGCGTTGCAGAAGTACGCGGTGCGCTGCGGCGGTGGCGTGAATCACCGTATGTCGCTCGGTGACGCGGCACTCGTAAAGGACAATCACGTGGTGGCTGCTGGTGGGGTGGCCGAAGCATTCGCACGTGTTCGTTCGGCGAATGCCGCGATTCCCGTCGAGGTCGAGGTCGACACGCTCGAGCAATTGACGGCCGCACTCGAGGCCGGAGCCGATCTCGTATTGCTCGACAACATGTCGCCGACGGTCATGAGGGAGGCGGTGAACATCGCCAAACGTCACCGTGAATCGACTGGCCGCGATGTCATCCTCGAGGCAAGCGGGGGATTGTCGCTCGGCGTCGCGCGCGCAGTTGCCGAAACCGGAGTCGACTACATCTCCGTGGGTGGACTAACGCATTCGGTCACCGTGCTCGACATCGGCCTCGACCTCGAGGACGTCTCGACGATTTAGTGGCCCGTATTTCGGGCGTGCAAACACGCCTCGAGCAGGATTGGTACGTAGCGATCCGCTGCTGCGTAGACGGCGTTGTGGCCCGCGTCCACATGAAACGCCCGCACGTTGGCGATCGTTTCCACGAGTCGCTGCTGTCGCTCGAGGGGCACGACGGTGTCTTGCGTCGTCACAACGACTGACGTGGGGACGTCGACGTTGGTCAGCCAGTCGAGTGAGTTGAATCCACCGATCGCGCTTCCTGCCTCGATGATGTGCAGCCAGTCGTGCGTCGCCATTTGCTGGATCGCCCACGGCTCAAGTCCTTCGCTCTTGCGCTGGAGGTAGATCTGCTCGGTCAGCCAGTCGCGCGCCTGCGATGGTGTGAGGCGGGCGAGCGCGGCAAGACCGGTCACTCCGAGAAAGCCCAGTCGTTCCTCGCGTGATGCCGAGAAGTGCGGTGCGGTGCTGCACAGCACCAGTCCACGTACGCGTGACTCGTGCCGTCGCCACAACAACTGCGCCACCGTTCCGCCCATCGAATAGCCGACGGGAATGAACGTGTTGATGCCGAGGAAGTCGGCAATCGCTGCGGCATCGTCTGCGCAGTCCTCCAACTTGAATGGTCCCGTTGCGCGTATGCCTTGTCCATGTCCGCGTTGATCGGGTGCGATCACTCGAAAGTGTTTGCCCAATTCCTCGAAGCAGGCGAACCAGTTGAGGTCGGCGGTCGCCGTCCATCCGTGCAAGAGGAGCAGCGTCGTGGCATTCGGTGGCCCGGCAACTTCGCGGATGAATGTCTGGCCACGACCGGGGAGGTCGATCAGGCGACCGTCCGGGAGGGGCATTTAGTGGGCGACCGCGGTGTCGATGACGCGCACCTTGAGCATCCCATTCGGTGCTTTGTAAGAGACCGTGGTGCCCTTCTTGGCGCCGATCAATGCTGCCCCGAGCGGGGAAGACGGGCTCATCACGCTCACCGAGGAATCTCCGGTCTGCTCTTCCATGTGGCCGATGAGATAGCGCTCGGCTGCATCGTCGGAGTCGCCGTCGTAGACGATCGTGACGATCGTGCCGAGACCGACTTCGCCGTCGGGCGCAGGGGCGACGATTTCTGCGTCTTCGAGGATCGCCTCGATCTGGCGGATGCGACCTTCCATGTGTCCTTGCTCGTCCTTGGCGGCGTGATAGTCGCCGTTTTCCTTCAGGTCGCCGAGCAGACGCGCAGCCTCGATCTTCTCTGCAACCTGTATACGACCGCGGGTCGTGAGGTCCGCAAACTCAGCGGTGAGCCGATCGTGCGCAGCCCGAGAAAGTTGGTGCTTGGCCATGTGCCCAAAGGCTATCGGCGTCCGTACGATGGAATATCTATGTCGCGCGCGCATCGAGTTGCAGTCATCGGCGGAGATGGAATCGGACCTGAAGTCGTCACAGAAGCGTTGAAGGTCGTCGCTGCGAGCGGCGTGAGTCTCGACACGACGGACTTCGATCTCGGTGGCGCGCGTTACTTGCGCGATGGCGAGATCCTCTCGGACGCCACGCTCGATCAACTCCGTGGCTTCGACGCGATCCTCCTCGGAGCCGTCGGCACCCCTGATGTGCCTCCGGGTGTCATCGAGCGCGGACTCCTCCTCAAGATGCGCTTCGAACTCGATCTCTACATCAACCAGCGACCTTTCTCTGGTGTGGCGCCAGGGCACAGCACGCCGCATGATTTCGTCGTCATCCGCGAGAACACCGAGGGGCCGTACGTCGGAGAGGGTGGTGTGCTGCGCAAGGGAACTCCGTTCGAGGTTGCGACGCAGGGAAGCGTGAACACGGCGCACGGCGTCGAGCGCTGTGTGCGATACGCATTCGAGCTTGCCGCCAAGCGGTCGCGTAAACACCTCACGCTCGTGCACAAGACGAACGTGCTCACCTTCGCCGGTGACCTCTGGCAGCGCACGTTCAACACGGTCGCCAAGGACTTCCCGCAGGTGGCAACGGCGTACAACCATGTCGATGCTGCGTGCATCTACTTCGTGCAGGATCCACATCGTTACGACGTGATCGTGACCGACAATCTCTTCGGCGACATCCTCACCGACCTCGGTGGAGCAGTCAGCGGTGGGATCGGAGTGGCTTCATCGGCGAACTTGAATCCGCGTCGTACCGGTCCCTCGATGTTTGAGCCAGTTCATGGCTCCGCGCCCGACATCGTTGGCACGGGTAAGGCGAATCCAGTTGCCGCAATCTTGTCTGCAGCTCACATGCTCGAGTTCCTCGGCGAGGCTCGCGCGGCCGAAGGGTTGCGCACCGCATGCGTGGATGCCCCGAGTGGCTCTACGTCGCAGGTGGGCACCGAAATCGCCTCGCGAGTGGCCAAGGCCGCCAAGTAGTTTTGACGTAGGACAAGTGAGGGACTGAGATGCCAATTACTACGACGCCAAAGATCTGGATGAACGGAAAGCTCGTCGACTGGGACAAGGCCCAAGTGCACGTGCTTACCCACACGTTGCATTACGGCACCGGCGTATTCGAGGGCATTCGCGCGTATGAAACCGACAAGGGTCCAGCCGTGTTCCGCCTCACCGAGCACATGCAGCGACTCATCAACTCCGCCAAGATCCTCGGCATGCCGATGCCGTTCTCGCTCGAGGAACTCGTGCAAGGCGTGAAGGACACCGTTGCCTCGACCGGTCTGCCCTCGTGCTACATCCGACCGATCGCGTACTACGGGTATGGCGAGATGGGCCTGAACACACTCCCGTGTTCCGTCGACGTGGCGATTGCATGCTGGCCATGGGGTGCATACCTCGGAGATGACGCCGTCGAAAAGGGCGTGCGCATGAAGATCTCGTCGTGGACGCGCCATGACCACAACACGATGCCTCCGGCGGCAAAGACCGTCGGCAACTACGTCAACTCCTCGCTCGCCAAGGTCGAAGCGTTGAAGGCGGGTTATGACGAGGCGATCATGCTGGCACCGAACGGACTCGTCGCCGAGTGCACCGGAGAGAACATCTTCGTCGTGCGCAATGGCATCATCATCACCCCGCCGACCTCGGCAGGTGCGCTCGAGGGAATCACCCAGAACAGCGTGATGACGATCGCCCGCGACCTCGGTTACGACATCCGCGTCGACAACCTCGCACGCAGCGATCTCTACATCGCCGATGAGATCTTCGCCTGCGGCACCGCGGCCGAAGTCGGCTCAGTGAGCTCGGTGGACGAGCGCCCGATCCCATGCCCGGGCCCGATCACACGGGCGATTGCGAGCACCTATGCCAAGGCCGTGCGGGGTCAGTTGCCCCAATACGCCCATTGGTGCGAGCTCGCGAAATAACACGCCTGTGAGTTACCTGTGCGTATGCACAGGTCAATCCACACCACTGCCCACAGGGTCATCCACAGCACCCCCATTGGGTTTGCGCGATTCCTTGGTCTGGTTATCCACAGATTTGTGTGGTTTGCGTTGCCAACGGGTGCCTCAGGACGACAGACTAGAGACGTGACCACATTCGGAGCCTTCTCGACGTCGATCGCGATCATCATTATTTCCTAGGCGTGCGTCCCTCCGACGCGCGCCGCAGCCGCCCTCAGGGGCGGCTTTTTTCATCCTCGAATTCAGCCCATCGAACAGAAAGTGAACCAACATCATGAGCAAGGAATTGGTCGAAGTCTTCGACACGACGTTGCGCGACGGCATGCAGGTGGAAGGCGTGTCTGCGACGGTCGAGGACAAGCTGCGCATCGCCGAACAACTCGACTATCTCGGCGTGCACTTCATCGAGGGAGGTTGGCCGGGTGCAAATCCGAAGGACATCGAGTTCTTCGCGCGCGCCCGCAACGAACTGAAGTTGTCGACTTCGACGCTCGTTGCGTTCGGCTCGACCCGTCGTCCACTCGGCAAGGTCGACGACGACGCGACGTTGCGCAACCTGATCGAAGCTGAGACCTCGAGCGTGTGCATCGTGGCCAAGGCGTGGGATTACCACGTCGAGCACGCACTGCAGACAACGCTCGAAGAGGGTCTCGCGATGGTCGGCGACTCGGTGAAGTTCTTGAACGGTCATGGTCGTCGAGTGCTTGTCGACATGGAACACTTCTTCGACGGTTACAAGAACAACCCAGAGTTCTCACTACGCGTACTCGAGTCGGCGATCATGGCTGGAGCCACGCACGTGGTGTTGTGTGACACCAACGGCGGATCGTTGCCATCCGAAGTGCTCTCGATCGTTGCTGCGGTGAAGAAGCACATCGGCAACGACGCGACGATCGGCATCCATTGTCATGACGACACGGGTTGTGCGGTCGCGAACTCGCTCGCGGCAGTTGACAGCGGCGCCCGCCACGTGCAGGGCACGCTGAACGGTCTCGGTGAGCGCACCGGCAACACGAACCTGACGACGGTCATCCCGAACCTGCAGTTGAAGTTGGGTTACGAGTGTCTGTCAGAGGGGCGACTCGAGCGGCTCACCACAGTCAGCAATCACGTCGCTGAAGTGCTCAACCGTCCGCTCAATCCGCAGGCTCCGTACGTTGGCGTCTCGGCATTCGCGCACAAGGCGGGTCTGCACGTTTCGGCAATCAGTCGCGCCAAGGACGCCTACGAGCACATCGCGCCCGAACTCGTCGGTAACGGCACTCGATTCCTCGTCTCGGAGATGGCCGGTCGTGCGACCATCCAGATGAAGGCGAGTGAACTCGGCCTGACGATGGACGGTCCCGCCGTCAATCAGGTAATCGACGACCTGAAGCGTCTCGAACACGAGGGTTACCACTTCGAAGCCGCCGATGCCTCGCTCGAGTTGTTGATGCGCAGGGCTTCTGGCTGGGAGCAGGATTTCTTCCGAGTCGAGTCGATGCGCGTCATCACCGATGAGGCGGCGAGCGGAACGTTCACCACAGAAGCAACCGTCAAGGTGTGGGTGAGTGAGGACCGTGAGGTGTCGACCGCGGAGGGCAACGGTCCAGTGAACGCGATCGACACGGCACTGCGTGCCGCGTTGGTGCGGCGCTTCCCGCAACTGAAGCGCGTGCACCTCACCGACTACAAGGTTCGAATCCTGGATTCTGGTTCGGCGACCGGAGCGGTGACGCGCGTTCTCATCGATGCTTCCGACGGCGAGCGTTCATGGACGACGATCGGCGTCTCGGCGAACATCATCGAGGCGTCCTGGCGTGCACTCGAAGAGTCACTCGTGTACGGGCTCTTGCACAACGCCACGAACTAGGCTCGCCGAGATATGGCAGCGCCGAAATTCGCCCCCGTCGATCCGACCGAACGCCCGCGGGCGTACGAGTCTCCGAATGCAGTTCCCGAATCGTGGACGCTTGGTCGACCAGGTGATGTCGTTGGCAAACAGCCGACCGGCTCATACCTCGGACATCAAGGTCCCGACCAGGGCTTTGCTCTCACCATCGCACGTCGGGTGAGCGGACGCATTCGTGTGCAATCAGGCGAGTCGCTCGATGACGCAATTCGCGGCACGGTCGCGATTGCGCTGCGCCGCGCATCGATGTACGGACGGGCGCCGGTGATTCACGACGTCACTTTCGCCCTCACGATCTGGGGTTGGTTGCTCGACAACCCGCCGGCAGATCTCGTTGAGCGCCGCAAGGAACTGTTCGGTGGCCTCGGACATGCCGCGCATTCGTACTACGAGGCGCGTGAGCTCGTCGATCTCGTTCCCGACACGACGCTCAAGTTGTCGAACGAGCAACTGGCGAGTCAGATGCCAATGTCGTGGAAGGCCTTCACCGGCGCCTAAACGGCGAATTGCTCGAGGTCGGCGAGATTGACGAACTCGAGCGTGTGCAAATGTGTCGCCCGTAAGTTGACTCGTGGGGCGTGACCTGCCTCGAATGCCTGTTGCCATCTGCTCGCGCAGAGACACCAGTGGTCGCCCGCCTTGAGGCCGGGGAATCCGTATTGCGGCATCGGCGTCGACAGGTCGTTTCCAACCGACTTGGAATATGCGAGGAACTCATCGGTCATCACCGCGCACACCGTGTGTACGCCCTGGTCGTCACCGCCGGTCTCGCAACACCCAGTGCGATAGAAGCCGGTCATGGGTGAAGTGCAACACTCGCTCAGTCGGTCGCCGTACACGTTCAATTGATCAGTCACGCACGTGACGATAGTTGTAACTCGGGTCGAAGTTCCTGCCCAGGTAGCCTTGGTTCGCATGTCCACCGACGCACCGCGCTACCGTTTCGCGCCGTCGCCGACGGGATATTTCCATGTTGGTGGGGCACGCACCGCGCTCTACAACTGGATCCTTGCCGTCCGCCAAGGCGGCACGTTCGTGCTCCGCATCGAGGACACGGACGAGTCGCGCAATCAGCCGCAATGGACTCAAGGCATCATCGACGCGCTCGCGTGGCTTGGAATTGACAGCACCGATCCACACTTCGAGGGACCGTACTTTCAGTCGGCGAATGCCGCCGAGCACGTCGCAGCCGCCGAGCGACTCTTTGCCTCTGGACACGCGTACTACTGCGACTTGACGAGCGAGCAGATTCAGGAGCGGGCCAAGCAAACTGGAACCACTGGATATGACGGATATTCACGAGACCGCGGTCTCGGTCCGGGCGAGGGGCGCGTGTTGCGATTCCGAGTTCCGGAGGGCCACACCATCGTCAAGGACTTGGTGCGCGGTGACGTCGACTTCGACAATGCCACGATCGAGGACTTCGTCTTGTTGCGCGGCAACGGCACTCCGGTGTTCCTCCTTGCCAACGTGGTCGACGACATCCTGATGAGGATCAGCCATGTCGTCCGCGCAGAGGAACACTTGCCGAACACTCCGAAACAGCAGATGTTGTGGGACGCGCTCGGTCATGGGGCCCCGCAGTGGGCCCACGTCCCGGTGTTGGTCAATGAGCAGCGCAAGAAACTGTCCAAGCGTCGCGACAAGGTTGCGGTCGAGCAGTATCGGGAGGAAGGGATCCTTGCTGATGCGATGCGCAATTACTTGATGACGCTCGGTTGGGCGCCGGCAGGGGACACCGAGATCGTCGAGTGGCAATCGATCGTCGAGTCATTCCGTCTCGAGGATGTCAACCATTCGCCGGCATTCTTCGACGTGAAAAAACTGCAGGCCTTCAATGGCGAATACATCCGTCTGATGTCGATCGAGCAGTTCGTCGAGCAAGCGGAAGTGATCCTGATGTCACCTGGCGTCCCGTGGCCCGCGGACCGATATCGACCAGAGATGTTCCGCGCCATGGCGCCGCTCGTGCAAACACGAGTCGCGGTGATGGCTGAGGTCGTGCCGATGGTGGATTTCCTGTTTCTTGCCGAGCCACCGACCGACGACGCGAGCTTCACAAAGGCGTTTTCTGGTGATGTTGCTGCATCGACCCTTGAAGAGATAGCGGTGGAATTCGAGTCGATCACTTGGAACGTCGAGCAGATCAAGTCGGCAGTCGAAGCAGTGGGTGAGCGACATGGAATCAAGCTCGGCAAGCTGCAAGCACCATTACGTGTTGCGGTCACCGGCCGCAGCGTCGGCCCGCCGCTCTTTGAGCCCATCGAGTTGCTTGGTCGCGATGAAACGTTGCGACGAATTCGTTTGGCTCTGGCACGCGCTCGTCGGTGAATGCCGTGCGGCGCGTTGCACTGCTGCTTCTCGGGTTGTGTGTGGCGGGAGGTTCGCTCGTCGGGCTTAATGTCGCTCAAGTGTGGCTTGCGGGTCGTGCATCCGACAGTGGGCCCGTCGATGCGATCGTGGTCATGGGGGCGGCGCAATACGACGGACGACCGACGGCTCAGTTCGCCGCCAGGCTCGATCACGCGTACGACCTCTGGATGGAGGGGGTCGCTCCCATCATCGTGACGACCGGTGGGAACCAACCAGGCGATCGATTCACTGAAGGTGGATCAGGGGCGAAGTACCTCAACGAGCGCGGAGTCGACTCCTCGTCGTTGCTGATCGAAGAGTCTGGGTCGACGACCCGCCAGTCACTCGTCGGTGTCGCAGACTTGCTCGCGAGTCGTGGGGCGGACCACATACTCATCGTGACCGAGCCATTCCATGCATTGCGATCAAAGCTGATCGCACAAGATCTCGGTCTCATCGTCGAGTTGTCGTCGACTCGAACGTCCCCATTGGGTCGGCTCGACGCCGCTCGTCACCATCTGGTGGAGGGCGTCGGAGTGACGCTGGGTCAGTTCATCGGGTTCCGCGCGTTGGACGACTGGACGAATTAGCCAGGTGTAGCCATTTTGTAGAACCCGATAGCCTTTCCCTGTCACTCTGGGGAGTGGTGTAACTGGCAACACAGCAGATTCTGGTTCTGTTATTCAGGGTTCGATTCCTTGCTCCCCAACAACAACCTCACTCATCGTGAGGTGGAATGAGCACGAATTTTCCGACGTGCTTCTTCTCGATGAACTCCTGTTGAGCCGAAACAATGTCGGCGAGCAGAAAAGTCTTTGCAATGAGTGGGCGGATTGCATTCGTCTCGATAAAGGAGACGAGTTGGGGGAATACCGGTTCGTCCCAAGCGGTGCAGCCGATGAGGGTGAGGTCTTTTAGATACAAGGTGCGCATATCGAGGTTGACGTGCGGCCCGCCGATTGCGCCAGATGTGGCGAAGCGACCACCACGGCGTAACACCTCGAGTTCGCGTTCAAAGTTTGGTCCACCCACGTTGTCGATGACGACGTCGACACTTTCTGAACCGAGTTCTGTGAGCGGGTCGGACAGACGGTCGATCACGGCGTCCGCACCGATGCTGAGCACCTCTTCCATCTTCGATGCGCCGACGATGGCGGTCACTTTTGCGCCACGAGCCTTCGCCAGCTGAATCGCCGCTGAACCGACGCCGCCTGACCCGCCGGCGACGAGGACGTGGTCGCTTGCTGTCACCTTGGCTCGCTGCACCATGTTCTCGGCAGAGCCATAGCTGCATGGAATAGAACCGAGTTCAACGTCCGACCACGAGGAGTCGATCGGGAACACTTCACTTGCAGGAACCTTCACATATTCGGCAAATGCACCATCAAAATCGGAACCCATCCACACGTTGATCATCGAGGAGAAACCGTGTGGTCGCATGCAGGGTCGCACGAGGACGCGCGATCCAACGAGTTTGGCGTGTGCGGAATCGAATGATTCGATGACGATTCCGCAACAATCCGTTCCCTGAATGAAGGGGAAGGGCGTTGGGACGTGCCACCCACCTCCCGAATACCACCCGAGTCGCGTGTTGATCTCAGTGTTGTTCATACCGGCGGCAAGCACTTTCACGAGTACTTCACCCGGGCCGATTACAGGAGCATCTACGTCCCCGTAATGCAGTTTGTCGAAGCCACCGTTTCCTGTTGTGACGACAGCCTTCACCTACTCAAGACTACGAACTCTTCCAATCGACGATGGTGCCGAGTAGATAGCCTCGCGGTGCGGACCAGTCGGACCAATGAGGCCCGATTGCCCGATAGCGTGAGAGTGCTACTTGCTCCCATCGTCTAGTGGCCTAGGACACCACCCTCTCAAGGTGGCGGCACGGGTTCAAATCCCGTTGGGAGTGCCACTCATCCGAGTCGCTGTGCGATCTCCGAATAAACGGGAATCCCGATCATGATGTTGAACGGGAAGGTGATCCCGAGCGCAACACCGAGAGCGAGGCCCGTATTCGCGGGTGGAATCCCAATCCGCACCGCAGCTGGCGCAGCGATGTAGCTGGCACTCGCCAGCATCGCAGCAAACACTGCAGCAGTCGACGGACTCATGCCGACGGCGAGTCCGAGTATCACTCCGAGGAGTCCAAACAAGATCGGTGCAAGGACACCAAATCCGATCAGTCGCACACCTGCGCGACGAATCGTGGCGAGTTGACTTCCTGCCAACGTTCCCAAGTCGAGTAAGAAGAGCGTGAGGACACCGGGGAAGAGCCCGACGAACAAGGGCTCGACCGCATTCATCGCTGAGTCGTTTGCGAGTGCACCGATCACGAGTCCGCCACCGAGGAGCACGATGCTCTTGCCAGTCAACACTTCGCTCAACGCTCCATGAACCTTCTGTTGTCCTTGGCGAGTCCAGAGCATCAACGCAACGATGATGCCTGGTACTTCGAGCAGCACGACGAGCAGTGGAAGGTACTCGGCAGTGACTCCGCCCGATTCGCGAGCGAACGTTTCAGCAGCAGTGAAGGTGACTGCCGAGACCGACCCGAAGTGCGCTGCAAGCGATGCAGAATCTGCAGGGGTCAGTCCGATGAATTTTCGTGCGATGAGGTATGTGACGTATGCGATCACTACACCGGCGGCGATCGTCACGATTGCGGGCACGGCAATGTCTATTGGGTCGACGTCTTTCAGACGAATGCCACCCTTGAACCCGATCGCGAGCAAGAGATAGGTCGACAACAGCGAGGTCACCTGATCGGGAAAGCT